>CADAHD010000447.1:0-1250 GCA_902787595.1 uncultured Lachnospiraceae bacterium | reverse complement strand
ATCATAAGCATGCCGTTAATATAATCGCAGTCATAAAGCCCTTCATTCAGATCGTATTCATATTTTGAATACTGCTCATGCCCCTGCTGCGCGTTATATACATTCCCTATCTGCACGGAATTTTCAGGAACCCCGTCCGGTGATATCCTGGGAGTGCCCATAACGCCTATCATGGCTATATTGGGATCGGATGCAAAGATCCTGAGCGCATCATTGAGCATATTGGGATTAAGTATAAAGCAGTCCTGGTGAATATAGATCTTATACAGGGCATTAGTCGCATTCATGGCTTTATTATAAGCGGACGCCATGCTGCGCGCATCTCTCACAGGCAGCAGCTCTGCGGTATATCCGTTGGGAATGCGCAGATGGCTTATATAAAAAGAGCACTCTGTATAAGCGCGTTCGTCAGAGACACACACTATGAAGCAGAACTTCTTATCATCCATGCTGCACCTCCGTAGCCCGGCGCAGATACTCAGCTTCCTTTACCATTCCAAGACTCCTGTAAAATCCTGCCATAGAAGCGGCTATCTCTCCTTTGCCGCCGACAGGCATATCCTGCAGCATCTAAAACACAGAAAAAACAGACAGCTGATTATCTTCAATATACTGCAGCCCTTCATCATGGGGCATGCCAAAGAGTATGCGCCTGAAAAGATAGAGCATTTCATTATATATTCCCATGAAATCCTCTATATACTGAATATGATCATAGATGGTCTTTTCTACCGCGCCTTCTTCGAGCCTGTATATGGCTGCCGTGCAGGCAAAACGCGTAAGCTCCTCATCATAGCAGGCGGTTCCGGAATATGCAGCTTCTCCGATAAAAGAAACAATATCGTTATAAGCTTCCCTGCTGCGCTCCTGAAGCTTTTCATTGATCCTGCCTTTATAAACACATACTCCTGCCGTTACCGCCGGGCGCATTTCTGCCATTTCTTCAAAGCTTCTGTCAGTTTCACTGCGCAGCCTTGCTATCCCGTCGGGAGTATAATGTCCGTTTATATCACAATAATAAGCAGTATCTATCTTTGCTTTATATACCATCTCACATCTCCAATAAAATCATTATAAAACAAAACCTGCTGTATGGCAAGCAGGCTGACACATTATATGGTGTTTGGGGCGGGCCCCTCCTTGTGACTCACATTCGCAATCCGCACAAACGCTTGCTTCGCAAGCATTTGGCTCCTTGCTCATGTTTGAGCGGGTTCCGGTACATGCTGTGCCAACCCTTCGTAATACCT
>CADAHD010000446.1:1371-3567 GCA_902787595.1 uncultured Lachnospiraceae bacterium | reverse complement strand
ACAGTTTTACATTCGGGTACTCCGACACATCACTGGACACAAACTCCATATACCCTGTTCTTTTTTTGTCTGCAGGCACTTCCGACGTCTCATCTGACATTCTTTCTGATTCTGCCTGAACCACAAAATCTGAAAATGAAGCGGTATCCAGATACGTCTCGTTTCTGACTGCATCGACCATTTCTATAAGGTCATATGACTGCAGATATGGACTCTCCGCCTGATCTTCCTCAAAAGCATCATGAAGCAGCTCCATATATTCTGCTATCCGTTTTATTACATTGATTATGTCCTTGCCAGCGTATGCGCTATGCAGTTTAAGATAGCCATGGATAAAGATTACAATGATGCCTGGGAGAGATATCTTAAGCTGTGTAAGCTTTCGGTCAGGGATTTCTATGTACCGGAGCTTAAGGCTGTCGGGCTTGAATCGCCTTTTGAGGACGGCTGCATAAAGCACATCGTGGAAGAAATGGAGAAGAAGATCTAAACGTAAATCATCCTGAGCGAAGCGAAGGATCCCCGGGGTGTCATCCTGAGCGAAGCGAAGGATCTTTATAAAAGGAGGTAAATTATGAAAAAGAAAAGAGTCCTGGCTCTGCTCATGGCTTCAGTAATGATCCTGAGCACAGGCTGCGAGGGCAAGCAGCCTGCAGTGGAAACTGCCGAAACGCCCACGGAAGCACCTGAGGATCCGGGAGATAACACAAAGCCGGAAGATACTCCCGCACCCGCACCCGTTTCCGATGTACCTGTGGTCATCGCAGCGGATGATTTCAGTGAGAAATTCTGCTCACTCTTTGCGGCATCCGTGCCCGATCAGAATGTGGCTGATTTTACCGCAGTTACATTGCTTAAGAATGACCGTGTAGGTGATATCATCTACCATGGTATCGAAGGCGAGACCAAGAATTACAACGGAACAGATTATACATACAAAGGTATTGCTGACTGCGATGTTACCGAGAATACAGACGGGACCGTTAAGTATGACTTTAAGTTAAGGGATGATGTGCTCTTCTCGGATGGTGAAAAACTTACCGCAGATGATGCCATCTTCACATATTATGTACTCTGCGACCCTTCTTATGACGGCGGTATCTCACTTTACGCGCTGCCCATCAGCGGACTTGAGGAATACAGGAGTGGCGTTAAGACCCTGCTGGCACTCCTGCTGGAAGGCGGAGAAGATAATACCGACTTTACATATTATACCGAGGAGCAGCAGAAGACCTTCTTTGAGAAGGATCTGCCTGCAGCAGGAGAGCAGTTCGCCCAGAGCATCGCGGACTACTGCGTCGCAAACGGGATCGTAGCAGCTGATGAGAAGATCGCTGCCGCTGATATGGCTAATGCTATGGCCAATTGGGGCTTTGCCGATCCGGGCAAAGACGGAGGCATTACCGGAAAGATAACAGGTACTGCCTGGACACTTGATGGCGACGATGTGCCCACTGCCGCAGATTTCTTTGCGGAGATGATGGCAGCTTACGAAAATGATGTTATGACTCTTTCCGATACAGAGGCGGCTGAGAGTCCCCTCACCGCTTTCCTTCCCGACGTATACAAGAACGGTATAGAGATAGGTGAGTCGGCTGCGAACATCAGCGGTATAGTAAAGACAAGTGATTACAGCTTCTCCATAACACTTGATAAGCTTGATGCTACGGCTATATACCAGCTGAGCACATATGTGGTTCCCATGCACTATTACGGAGATAAGGCAGCTTATGATTATGATAATAACAAGTTCGGTTTTACCAAGGGCGATCTCTCATGCGTACGTGAGAAGATGACCAAGCCCATGGGTGCAGGTCCTTTCATATTCGATAAGTATGAGAACAAGACCGTTTATATGAAGCCCAATCCGAATTACTATCTGGGCAAGCCTAATGTGAGCGAGCTTCAGTTCCGTGTTACTCTGGATCCCGATAAGGAGCCCGGTGTGGCACAGGGTACACTGGATATATCCGATCCTTCGGCATCTAAGGAGCGCCTTGAGCAGGTACGCAAGGAAAACTCAAACGGACAGCTCAGTGGTGATAAGATCGTGACTTCCCTGGTTGACGTACTTGGTTACGGATACATAGGTATGAACGCCGAGAACGTATGCGTGGGCGGAAATCCCGGAAGCGAAGAGTCAAAGAACTTAAGAAAGGCTATCGCTACAGTTCTTTCCGTATACCGTGACACCGC
>CADAHD010000446.1:0-1323 GCA_902787595.1 uncultured Lachnospiraceae bacterium | reverse complement strand
ATTCCTATTACGGCGATGCGGCCAGCGTTATCAACTACCCCATCTCAAATACCAGCTGGGCAGCACCCCAGCCTTCCGATCCCGACTACGCTGTTGCTTTCTCTACGGATGTAGACGGCAATCCTATCTACAGCGACGGAATGAGCGAGGATGACAGATATGCCGCAGCTTTAAATGCAGCTCTTGGCTTCTTTGAGGCAGCAGGCTATACAGTAAAGGACGGAAAGCTTACCGCAGCACCCGCAGGTGCAAAGCTTACTTATGAGGTTATGGTCGGCGGTGCAGGCCAGGGCGATCACCCTTCATTCGGTATCCTTACCGCAGCCAGCGAGGCACTTGCTACCATCGGCTTTGATCTTAAGATCAATGACCTTACCGATTCTTCTATCCTCTGGTCTTCAACAGAGGGCGGTACTGCAGAGCTCTGGTGTGCTGCATGGCAGGCAACCATCGATCCCGATATGTTCCAGGTATATCATTCAGAGGGCGGCAGCGCATATATGTATCGTATCTACAACAAGGAACTGGATGAGATGATCATGGATGCACGTTCATCGACCAACCAGCAGTACAGAAAGGCTATCTACAAAGAGTGCCTTGATTTCATAGTTGATTATGCGGTAGAGATCCCCATCTATCAGAGACAGGATTGCAATCTCTTCTCCGCAGAGAGGATCAATGTTGACACCATTATGAAGGATCAGACTACATTCTATCAGTATGCAAACGAGATCCAGACACTTATGATGAAATAAGGAAAGGCAGCTATGAAGAAATTTATCCTGAAACGTCTGCTCATATCGGTGGTATTGCTGTTCTTTGTATCACTGATCATTTACGCGATAATGCGTTGTATGCCCACATCGTTTGTGGAGAATCAGGCAAGGGCTCTCTCCACCCGACCTGGAGCGAAAAGCTACCAGGAATGGGTGGCACAGCTCAATGCCCAGTATGGTCTGGATGTGGGGGTGCTGCAGGGTTATCTGCGCTGGGCATCGAAGGCGGTCAGGCTGGATTTCGGTGATTCCTGGTATTGGAACCAGCCGATACTTGAGAAGTTTAAGAGCGTTATCTGGTATTCATTTGCTCTGGGGCTTGCTACATTTATCCTTGAGATAATAATAGCAGTGCCCCTGGGCATTGCTGCCGCCAGAAAGCAGTATTCGCTTACGGATTATACCGTTACGGTGGTGGCGCTTATAGGTATTTCACTTCCCAGTTTCTTTTTTGCAACGATACTTAAATACATTTTTTCCATAAAGCTTGGCTGGTTTGACTTAAGCGGTACCGTAAGCCGTATGCACCAGTCTATGACACCCATGC
>CADAHD010000445.1 GCA_902787595.1 uncultured Lachnospiraceae bacterium | reverse complement strand
GGCGCCTGCTGCCGGTGACTGCTCAAGAGTAAGCTGCGGCGCGGGTGCGGCCGGAGCTGCTGCAAAAGGATCCAGTGTAAGCTGAGGCATGGCAGCCGCATTACCCAATTCATTAATTGCCGCGCTGTTGCCTGCCTGCAAGCCCTGTATTGCCTGCTGCATTCCGTTGTCTTCCATAACCTGTCTTCCTCCTTATTTTTGATTAACCGTTCTTATTAAGGTTTTGTGTTTGTGGTGTCTGCGCTGTCTCCGCAGTGGGAAAGGTGGGGGCCGAAAAAGGCATGGTCTGATCCGACGTAAAATTATGCCCCGTAAGCCCTTCCTGCGTAAGCAGCTGCTTGAGCACTTCCGCATCCGTGGAAATGTCAAGGCTGGTATCATCGAAAAGATCATCGAACATCTTATCAAAAGCATTATTCATCAGATCTATGGTATTCTCTATCTCTTTTTTTGATTTCTCAATGTTTGCGCTGGTCTTATCCTGTCCGCACAGATCTATATATGAATGAAGCAGCTTGACCATGGTGGGCAGATAATAATTCATAAGTCTGTGAAGGTCCACTGTAAGCGAAGGTTTTTGTTTTGCGCGTTCCACTATCATTCGTACGGAATGCTCCATGCGGTCCAGCTTTTCCGTGATCACTTCATCGCTTATTTTCCTGTTGCAGTCGCGTATCTGTTCAACATAAGCTTCGCCCTGGCTGAATATCTCTTTCTGCTCCTGGGTATAGCCTTCATCTTCCCTGGCTCTCTGAATAGCGGCCATCGTAGCCTGCTGATACTGTTCAAAAGTCTCATGTGAGGTGATAAGGGCGTTGTCGCCATCCTCCATGTGTCCCTGTTTGAACCAGCCGTTCTTTATCATCTTTTTGAGATCCTTGTGGATCTGATCGGGTGTAAGTCCGCTGATCTCTGACAGAGTGCTTACGTCTATATGAGTCTTATCCTTGAGGATCGCCACATATTTCTCAAAACGCTCCGCAAGGTTCAAACTTTTCATGCCATGCACGGCCAACGCAGCCGTTCCTGCCGGCAACAGACAAAGGATAAGGGCCACGATCTTTACAAAAGCGCTGCCCATGATCAGCCATCCGCCAAAGACAAGCCCCAGTATAGCAGTGAACATAATGCCTATCACTACTTCCAGAGTAGCGCTTAACTTGGTGCCGGAAACATCAGCATAAAGAGGAGACACCATAGGAGCTGCAGGCACATTCCCGCGCCTCCTGTTCTGCATGACTACAGGCCCCGGAGGCGGCAGGATCACTCCTCCGTTTGCAGCTGCAGCATTCTGTCTCTGCTGGTTGATATCATGAATATGTCTGTAAGTTTCTGTATTCTTCCAGTTCTGATCCCGGGAAGGAGTGTGATAACCCATAGTGCCCTGATTAACACCGCGATTATCATTATTCCTGAAGCTTATATTGCCGAAAAGCTCTTCCAGCTCTTTGCTCACATTGGCGCTAAGATTGCTGAAATCCCCGCTGGTAACTGCCTGCTGCACGGTATTTGTCACCTGAGAAACGCCGTTCTGTATCACATCTTTCATTTTTGTAGGATCATAATCACCTACTGCCATCTTTTTTTCCTTCTGTCAAGATATATTTGTAAGCTCATATACTACACATTATCTGAAACATTATATCACATACTTTATCTGCTTTCAATTTAAAGATTATTCTGATATACTAGAGAACATGGAAAAAGATAAAAAGCGAAAATTCAATAAATTCTCTCTCTTTCTGCTGCCTTCACTGGCTATTTTTATCTTTGCGCTGGTGATCTGCATTAAAGGAGCCGTTAACGATGCGGGACAGATATCCGTAAGAGGCAACTATCCTGCCAAAACCGCCGAACTCCGGCGCCGTCTGACAGAAGATGCCGAAGCAGAAAGACTCAAGGCTGTGGAAAACGCGCAGAATCTCCGCGAACAGGCTGCACAGAGCAAACTGGTGCGTTCCCCGCTGGTAACACCTCTTGGGGACGGAGAGGATGAGGTCACCGTACTTATATATATGAACGGATCAAACCTGGAATCCTATAACGGCTTTGCTTCCGAAGATATATATGAAATGATGGAAGCTTCAAACAATCCAAAGTTACATATACTCATACAGACCCTCGGGACCAGGGAATGGCTCGATCACGGCATAGCCTCCGATCATTCGCAGCGTTACGAGATCAAAAACAATAAACTGGTGCTCCTTGACGATTCACTGCCCCAGCTGGACTGCACCTCGCCCGATACACTGACAGACTTTCTTAAATGGGGCGGCAGCCTCTATGATTCAAACCGGTATTTTCTGGTGCTTTGGGATCACGGCGGCGGTTCCGTAGACGGTTTCGGTTATGATGAATGGCAGGATGAGGATGCATCCCTTACCATGGACGAACTGGTCCAGTCCCTTTACAACAGCGGTATGAAATTCGATTTCATAGGCATGGACGCCTGCATTATGTCCTCCATAGAAGTGTGCTATGCGTTATATGACTATTGTGACTACTGCGTTTTATCGGAAGATTTTGAATCTGCCCTGGGCTGGTCTTATAAAGGATGGCTGAGCGCCCTTGCAGAAGACACTTCAATAGATACGGTAAAACTTTCAAAAATACTGATAGACGATATGATCCGTGATATCGGCGAAAACGACTTTGGCTGTAGTTCCACTCTGGCGCTGATAGACGAGCGTTATATACCTGCCGCTTTTGATTCCTGGATGAACTTCGCCTACGCAAATGAAGAAACTCTGCTATCCGTCAATTACAGCCGCGAGGTTGAACGCAGCGGCAGGGCCCGTCCAAACAGCAAGGTAAGCTATAATCTGGGCATGTATTATATAACGGATGTACTGGCTCTGGCCGTATCCATCTCCTCTCCCCAGACCAAAAGCCTGGTATCCAAGCTTTCAAACTGCGTGGCCTATTACAATTGCTCTGCCGATAACATCGGCCTTACGGGCATTTCCGTTACCCTGCCCTACGGCGACAATGATTTCTATGCTTCCCTCGAGAAAGTATTTGCAGGCATGGGCATAAATAAGCAGTATGTACAGTGGCTGGGCAATTTCCAGACCCAGGCTGCTGCCGAAAACTACAATAACTATTATAACTTTGATGACTTTGATGAAGAATGGTCCGGCTGGGACGATTTCGATTACGAAGACTGGTACGACGATGAAGACTGGTGGCATTGACCTTAAGGGAGCAGATATGAGACCACGTTCCCGCGGCTGAGATCAAACGGCTCAAGGCCACCGTCAAATAACCTTCCCAGAAGAAAGAATATCTTTTTCAGCTTTCCGTCATTTTCATAGTGCTGATATTTTCTGAAGAGTTTAATGTAACTCTCTATGGTCTCACGATAATCCGCAGGCATATCCGCTGCTTTCAGCTCCAAAAGCTGACTGAGCCTGTCCCCATGACGCTTAAGATAAAAGAGCACCTTCTGCATCTGTATCTTATCCTCTGCGTGGCTGCTGCGCTTTGCAGCCTTAACGCCGACGGTATTTTTGCCATGCTGGCGGTAAAGCGTCAGCGGTTTATCTATGCTCACAACCTTTCCGTATGCCGGCGCATTTATGGCCAGCCAGCTGTCATGAAGCCAGCCGCCCTTTTCCGGAAT
>CADAHD010000444.1 GCA_902787595.1 uncultured Lachnospiraceae bacterium | reverse complement strand
TCAAAGAAGTGAAGACAGATGACGAAGATATAAAAAAGCTCCCGTTAAAAAAAGCGGATGTGATCCTTATGGCTTCTTTATGTCTTTTGAGTCTGGTACTTGTTTTGACCGGCATTCTGAATAGTAAAGCTTCCTCGGATTTAATGGTAAGAGGATATCGTGACGGAGAGCTTGTTTTTGAATATCCCATAGGAAGCAGTGTAAAGACAGTGATATCTGCCCCTGACGGCGAAGGAAGCAATACTGTGGTGATAGAGGATAAAAAGGTCCGTATCAGCGCCGCTGACTGTCCCGGACATGATTGTGTAAATAAAGGAACTATCACTAAAAGCGGCGAAGAGATAATCTGTCTTCCGCATAAACTTGTGATACGCATAGAGGGCGGAGAGGGAATAGACGCTCTGACATATTAAAATGAAAACGAGAATAAGGTATATAGCCGAAGTTGGTTTGCTTTTGGCACTGGCAGTGATCGCGGCATATGTAGAAATGCTTATCCCGCTTGACCTGGCTGTTCCGGGGATCAAGCTGGGATTGGCTAATTGCGTGATCCTGTTCGTTCTGTACAGATACGGTCCGATCAAGGCCATGACAATAAGCCTGCTCCGCACTATGATCATTGCTTTGTTATTTACCGGTCCATTTGTATTGTTATACAGTTTCAGCAGTGCGTTTTCAAGGAATAAAGCATTTTCGATATACGGCGTAAGTATGGCAGGAGGCGTAAGCCATAATCTTACACAGCTTGCGGCAGCGTCGATAATTCTGATGGCTTCGGGGACGACCCTGCGCTATCTGCTGACTTATTATATGCCGATACTGATATTGGCCGGGATTGCTGCAGGCGTATTTAATGCAGCAGTAGCAGATATCCTGCTTAAGAGGATCCCGGATAAAAGTCTACAAGAAGGATGAAGGATGTACGCATATCTTAAAGGTACTATTGAATATAAATACAGCGATCATATAATCGTTGAGGTTAACGGAATAGGTTACAATGTTTTTTATCCCTCCGGCAGGATAGCCGCGCTTCCCCCTATAGGCAGTAATATAACGGTATATATATATACTTCCGTCCGGGAAGATGCTTTTCAATTATATGGTTTTGAGAGCATGGATGATAAAGAGCTTTTTTGCCAGATAACAGCCGTAAGCGGAGTGGGACCCAAGGCAGGAATGAGTCTTCTGTCCGAGCTTAGCGCTTCGCAGATACGCATGGCTATTATTGGCGGCGATATCAAAACTTTAAGCCGCGCCCAGGGCATTGCAAAAAAGAGCGCTGAACGAATAATCGTTGATCTGAAAGGAAAGCTTTCCGTTGATGAAGAAAGCATTGCTTTGGGAGAAACTTCCGGTGGAGATGTACCGGTGGCAGAGGAAAATGAAGCCGTGGAGGCTCTTGTGGCTCTTGGTTATCCGCTCAAGGATGCCAGAAATGCCGTGGCAAAAGCCATGGGAGACAAAGCAGAAGGAACAGAGGCTATATTAAAAGCCGCGCTCAGGTATATGTGAAATGCCTAAAAGAATGATAGAGACTTCCTTTACGGAAGAAGACCTTAAAATAGAGAATACTTTAAGACCGCAGTTCCTTAAGGATTATACCGGACAGGAAAAGATAAAGACCAATCTTAAGATCTTTATCGAAGCAGCAAAGGGAAGGGGAGAATCATTAGATCACGCCCTTTTTTACGGACCGCCCGGATTAGGCAAGACCACTCTTGCCGGCGTTATAGCTAACGAAATGGGAGTTAATATCAAAATAACCAGCGGGCCGGCGATAGAAAAGCCCGGTGATCTGGCTGCGGTGCTCAATAATCTGCAGGAAGGCGACGTGCTCTTTATAGACGAGATCCACAGACTTCCAAGGCAGGTGGAAGAAGTATTATATCCCGCGATGGAGGATTATGCCATCGACATAATGATAGGAAAGGGCAGCGGAGCAAAGTCCATCAGACTGGAACTGCCCAGATTTACGCTTATCGGCGCAACGACAAGGGCAGGGCTTTTGAGCGCACCTTTAAGAGATCGTTTCGGCATCATATCCAGACTTGAGTTTTATACTACGGATGAGCTTACAAGGATCATCAAGAATTCCGCAAAAAAGCTTTCGGTAACAGTGGATGAAGACGGAGCACGCGAAATGGCGCGTCGCAGCCGTGGAACTCCCAGACTGGCAAACCGTATGCTCAAGCGCGTGCGTGACTTTGCACAGATACGTTCGGAGGATGGCGTGATAACCAAGCAGGTAGCCGATGAGGCGCTGGATCTTCTTGAAGTTGATAAGCTTGGACTGGATAATACAGACAGAAACATGCTGCTGACGATCATAGAGAATTTCGGGGGCGGGCCGGTCGGCCTTGAGACCCTGGCAGCTTCTCTTGGGGAAGATGCCGGTACCATTGAAGATGTTTATGAGCCTTATCTTTTGCAGAACGGTCTGATAAACAGAACACCCCGCGGCAGGGTTGCGACAGAAGCGGCATATATGCATTTTGGTCTGAATATGCCTGAATGATCTGAGTCATACTAAGCTTTAGCGCATCAAATATACATTTTGTAAAAATTTTATGTAAACTATACTTGAAATGCGTTAGTTTTATATATATAATTGTTTTGTTCGTTTTATTTATATGGGGGAGGGTCCTATGGCAGAGAAAAGAGTCATCAAGGTGCTTATCGCCGGTAAGGTGATGACTATGAGCGGCTACGAAAGCGAAGAGTACATGCAGAAAGTAGCTGCTTATATCAACAGCAAGCTCGAGGAATATGAGAAGACGGATGCGTTCAGACATGCTTCCGCAGATATAAGGCATCGCATGCTGGAGCTGAATTTTGCAGACAGCTATTTTAAGGAAAAAGAGCATGCAGAAGAT
>CADAHD010000443.1 GCA_902787595.1 uncultured Lachnospiraceae bacterium | reverse complement strand
CTGATATCTCCTGCCTTGACGCTCCGAAAATTGGCAAGCAGAAAATCGTCTTCAAGCAGTATCCGGTCAGCACCGTCCCCGGTCAGGCCGGAATGTACCTGGGAAGACTCCGAGGCTTCCTGTACCTCCACAACGGCTGAAGCCTCGGGCGGACCGTCCCGGACGCAGCATCCGCTCAAAAGGAAAGAAGCGCAAATCACAATCATCGTGATCTGGCGCGTTTTCTGTAAAAGGGTATATTTTTTTATATGCATGAACAGCTGTCATGACCAGATTAAAGACTGCACCTGCCAGGCATAAAAACTTCTTTATTCTGATATCCTTTAATCTGCAGTAAATGCGCACAGTATATAATTCATCCATTATCGGTCCTTATCGTCCTTTCGGCGGCTTAGCGTTATAAAAGGCCGCCTCATGTTTACAGGACGGCCTTATGTATGTTCTTATGCTTTGGGTTTGCCTTTGATTATCCTTCTTAATGTATTCTTTGTATTCTCCTTGAACACTTCCATTTTGTATTCGGAAAGAGGCTTGGCTTCATGACAGTGTCTGCAGAGCAGATCTTCATCTCCCACGCCGTCAGACTGCATGCGCTTACGGAAAGCCTGCTTCTTTTCACCTTCAGCTATCTCTTCATAGCTTTGTGTATTAAGGTTTCCGATGATATTATCAAGTCCCCAGTCCATAGGACATACCAGTACGGATCCGTCCGGGAGCAGATAGTTCACATCCAGCGCATGACCGTGACACTTTGAACAAGCCAGCTTACCCATCTTGGGCTTGTCAACGGTTATCGTCACGCCTTCTTTATCCTCAAGGTTTCCTGCCCTGTCGTATATCTCACGCAGTACCGGTACATCCGGTATCTTTTTCATCATTTCCGCGATCTGCGGATGGAAATCCCCATGAACGGAAACAGTAGTGATGGGAAACTTCTTACTGATATGGTCATCTATAACAGCATTGAGCTTTTGCAGATAATCCGCATTCACGGGTATCTTTGCATTCATATCTTTATCCGCTACATGCAGAACAAAGTAATGTATCTTCATTTCCCGCAGCTTCATGTAATCATCCATGGACATGCCAACCAGAGTCGTATACATATCCACATCATGCCCTTTCTTAAAAGCATACTCGACCATATCGATGCACCGGTCATTAAGGAAAGGCTCGCACATGCCCGAAAACAGGATATTTACATCCACAGGGATCTTGTCGATGAACTTTTTATAGTTTTCAAGAGTCATCACCGTCTCACGTTTCGGATCATCTTTATAATATCTGCTGAGAGTATGTTTCTGCGGGCAGTATTTGCAGTCTACCCTGCATCCCATTCTTACTGTTATCTCCATTTTTCTTGGCATGGTTGTATTCCTCCTGTTATGTGTAGATAAGATCCTTTGTCTGAATGTTATACTTTCCCTGATCGTTTTCGGATCATATTTTTAATGTATCTGCCTGATACCGAAATACCTACAGGCAGAGCTATACCTGCCTCAAGATAAAATATCAGTGAATAATACGGCAGCTGCGGCGGCGTGTAATAATACCACAGATCAGATTTGTATGCAGCCATATCAAAATCAAGGAAGTGCCCCGTATACTTTGCAAACAATGCATATACGGTCTTTACCGCCATAAATCCCATGAACTGGTGTATCATTATCGAATAGCTGTTATCCGCGATGGCGTTGACTGTTTTATCCTTTCCGAGCCCCCATTCAAGCCATTTGCATATGCGCAGCCAGAATGCGATACCCAGCGTTCCCGTTATAAAAGGGACCACGGGACCTTCCGGAAAATCTTCACACCAGGATATGACATATATCGGTATCCTGTGGAATACGAAGAGCATTCCCATCTGTATCAATGCGATGAGCCCGAAGTATATTATGTTGGGCAGCCTGTCATACCTTTCCACCGCACGTTTGTAATATGCACCCATGGCATAGAAAGCAAAGAAATATGCAAAGCGCGGGATCATTAACCACCAGCCCTTATGATAGCCCATGTTTGCAAGCTGTAATCCTGCGATACCCACGATGAGCGGCGGCAGGAATATAACAGTCTCCGGAAGATGCAGCTTAAGTTTTTTAAGCAGCAGTCTGTAAAACATATAAGCTGCTTCCGCCATAAAGAGCGGTACCACAAACCAGCCCGCCAGATTGAATCCGAACTGATGCCCGTCATATAAAGGAGCCAGCAG
>CADAHD010000442.1 GCA_902787595.1 uncultured Lachnospiraceae bacterium | reverse complement strand
GGATCTGGATATGTATGTAAATAAGAAAGTATTAAAATCCGGCTTTCCTGCTAAGCGGATGGAAAATGCGACCAAGGTGGAGATACCCATTCCCGACGGAAGAAAGAGAAAGCTGGATGCGATGTTTGACGCCCTGCTTACTGTGGCGGGAGAAGGATTTGTATTCTTAAATGACCTAAGATATGATTTTTCGCGCTGGTCAAGCGTGCTTGCAGATAATTACGGCTTTGAATCTGCATACATGTATCATGCCGGAAAGATCTGGAGAAGTTATGTGCATCCCGACGATCTTAACAAATACAAGCAGATAGTTGACCTGATCATCAGCGGTAAGGGCGATACCAAGGATCTAAAGTATCGTGCGCGCAAGCCTGACGGTTCTTATGTGGTATTGCAGCCCAGGGCTTTTGTAATCTGTGATGACGACGGTCATCCGGAGTATTACGGCGGCATTATCATAGAGCAGTGATCGTTTAGATAGTATAGAAAAAACGGAAACATAAGGTTTCCGTTTTTTGGTTATAGCATATCCTGTTTAAGCCCAAAGGATTATGATATACTATCCTTATCATGAAAGGATTTCCATTTATGAAAACAGGGATCTTACGTAAAATACTATTAATGATCATAGGGGGGATGCTTATGTTCGGGCTGTTTGGCTGTACAAAGAATAAGCTGCCTTTAAACGGCAGCTGCGGCGATAACATGCAGTGGGAATATGATAAAAGGAGCAAGACGCTCACCATCAGCGGAAGCGGGGAGATGGTCACGGAGAACCGCTGGATGTGGAGCGATTATAAGATAAACAAACTGATCATATCCGAAGGAGTTACATCTATAGCGGCCGAAGCCTTTTATTCAAACCACGAGCTTAAAGGCGAACTGGTACTGCCCCAGAGCCTTACTAAGATCGGAGACTTTGCTTTTTACGGCTGCGATTCTCTTAAAGGGACGCTTAAGATCCCCGACAAAGTGGAAAGCATAGGCATTAATGCATTTGTCAGATGCAGCGGATTTACCGGGATAGAACTGTCGGCGGCTTTAAAGAGCATAGGTGACGATGCTTTTTATGAGATGAGCGGCCTGAGAGGAGTACTGGTCCTTCCGGATGGCTTAGAAACCATAGGAAACAGAGCTTTCTGCGATTGCAGCGGCTTGAGCGGTGATCTGTATCTGCCCGATTCGGTCACGCAGATAGGTTATTACAGCTTCGGAAGCTGCGGCTTTGACGGTTATCTGCATATTTCTGAAGGACTGGGCGATATCCCCAATAATGCATTCAATATGTGCAAAGCATTGAAAGGTGATATTGAGATCCCTGCCAATGTGGAAACTATAGGAGAGTGGGCCTTCCGTTTCTGCGGCGCCGACGGCAGTCTTAAGCTTCATGAAGGGCTTAAAAGCATAGGCGAATACGCTTTTGATAATTGCAAAGCTTTATCCGGACAGCTGATCATTCCCGAAAGCGTAGAGTATATCGGAGAGCATGCTTTTGAATCAGATGTTTCACTGAGCGGACTTAAGCTTCCGGGCGGATTAAAAGCAGTATGCAGTCATACTTTTAACGGCTGCGAAAAAATGTCCGGTACGCTCAGACTGCCGGAGGATCTGCGTATCATAGGTGACAGCGCATTCAGGGGAACGGCATTTACGGAGATCACGAATTTTCCTGAAAAACTGGGTTCAATAGGAGCATTGTCCTTTGCATCCTGCAAAAGCTTATCTTCGATAGCCTCTCTGCCGGAAGGCCTTTTGAATATAAAAGACGGAGCGTTCAAAGACTGCAGCGCACTTGCTGGCAGCATTGCGGTACCCGACAGTGTAAGCAGCATTGGTGCGGGAGCTTTCAAAAACTGTGAGGCAATAAGCGCAGTGAGCTTTGGCAAAGGCCTGCAGAGTGTGGGGGCGGAGGCTTTTAGTGGATGCACCTTACTTAAAAATGCAGAGTTTACAGGTGATCTGGCGGATTTTTATGCCGCGGATGAGGAAGGTGCTACTTTCCCTGCGGGCTGCGCGCTTAATATCCCTTCTACGGCAAAGAATCTCAGGAAGGAGTGGGAACAGAAGGCAACACAGTCACAGCCGGCGTCTTCGGACAGTGGCTCTTCAACAGATGACGATGTCTCCGCAAAGGACCAGCCCTATTACTGGACGCAGGCTCTTACCGAGAAGGAATATAAGGGCAATGGTAATATGGCAGATATAACATTTAT
>CADAHD010000441.1:4135-5879 GCA_902787595.1 uncultured Lachnospiraceae bacterium | reverse complement strand
ATTCCTTTGTGCTCTGCACCTTATCGGGAAAGAACTGCGTAGGCGGGGTGGCCGGTTACGGTACCACCATCAGCGGCTGCTATTCCATGCCCATCGTGCTGGACTATGAGAGCTGCTGCGGAGCGGTTGCGGGGCAGATCAGCATGGATGACGAGACCCATGAGCCCCAGCTGGGAAAGCTGAGCGCAAACCGCTTTGTGAGTGAGGTCCTGGACGGCATCGACCAGATCAGTTATCTGGACAGTGCGGAACGCATGAGCTATGAGGAACTGCTGGCTACGGCGGGTGTGCCCTCGGAATTCCGCAGGCTTACGGTGAGCTTCCGGGTTGAAGACCGTTATCTCGGGATCCAGCAGGTCTCCTACGGCGATCCGGTATCCGTGATCGATTATCCCCAGGTGCCGAAGATGGAAGGCAAGTTCGGACGCTGGGAGGAGCTGCCCTATGATACCATCATGGGGAATCTGGTGATCCGTGCCGAGTATGTGGACAGCGTGAAAGTCCTGGAGAGTCCGGTGGCGGATGAGGAGAGCGGAAAGAAGCTGGCCCTGATCGACCGGGATTTCGACGATAAAGCGGAGCTGCATATCGAAAAGACGACGGATCCCGCCTTCGGAAAAGTAGGCTACAGCGGAACGGTCTGCTATAAGCTTTCAATCAAAAACAGTGATATCGGAAGCAGCGAGGAGGTCAAACTCCGGCTCTACAATCCCTTTGCCAGCGATAAGGTGGAGCTGTGGCAGTATACCGACGGCAGCTGGAAAAAGGCAGAGAGCATCGGCCGCGGTTCCTATGTCCAGGTGAATATGCAGGGCGCGGAGGGGATCTACTGCATCGCTCTTCCGGAGCAGTCTTTCCGGGTATTTATCATTGCAGGCTGCGTAGTCGCAGGCTTTGTGCTGCTTCTGTTTGTCATCGGCATATGCAGGAAGAAACGGAAAGAGTGATCCGCCGGTTCAGCCCAGCTGACGGTGAACATATTTCAGTTCACTGTCTCTGAGATATCCGACAATCAGATAACCGTCGTACATGTATTCATAGAAGCCCATGTAGACGGTGGCGGTATCGGTAAGGATCTCGTTGGCGTAGCGCTCTTCAAAGCGCAGCCCGGAATGAAACAGAAAGTAATGCATGCATTCGTGGATCAGTACGGTATGTAGAAGAAAACGGCGACAACATAGTCATACACAAGCTGAAGAATAATATGAAGCTCACTAAGAGTGATTACGAAGAACTGGAACGTGTGCTGACGAAGGAGCTGGGCAGTAAGGAAGACTATGAGCGTGAATACGGAGATACGCCTTTTGGCCTGCTGATACGGCAGATAGCAAAGCTTGATCATGAGGCTGCCATGAAAGCTTTTTCGAAGTTCATCAATGATGCTTCTCTTAATCAGAAGCAGATAGCCTTTGTTGAGAAGATAATCAATCATGTGGAACAGAACGGATACATGGATGACATTTCTGAATTATTAAAGCCGCCGTTTGATAAGCCCCAGAGTTTTATAAAGATGTTCGATAATAAAACAAGGGCTGAGCTTGTGGATACGCTGAAGACAATCAGGGAAAATGCGGTTGAAGTAATAGCTTAAAGTTTAGTGAAGATCTGATCGATTCTGTGAAGATGTTTCTCGAGTGAACAATTGAAATAACGAACAAGCGATGTTATAATACGCGGTTGTTTGAAATCCCGGCATAGGATAAATTGCAGGATAGAAAGAAAACAGGAGGAAAAAATGAACGGA
>CADAHD010000441.1:0-4117 GCA_902787595.1 uncultured Lachnospiraceae bacterium | reverse complement strand
AAAGAAAACAGGAGGAAAAAATGAACGGAAAAACTATGAGGAAAAAATGGTGTATGGTACTTGCGGTATGTATTGTGACCTGGCTTGCAGGGTGTGGTCCGAAAAAAACAGATACACCTGACGTTAACATTGAGGATAATACCACAGAGCCCGGGCAGACAGCTGATGCGGCATTTTCGGATTCACCCGAATGGGTGGGAAAGCTTACGGCTGCCGCCGATGCAAAGCAGCTTTTTGTCGTTGCCGGTGTAGGTGAAACAACGGCATATGTTTCCATGCATGAAAAGGATGAAAACGGAAACTGGAAAGAGATAATGACGACGCCCGGGTATATCGGTAAAGCCGGACTGGGCAAGACAAAAGAAGGTGATGCCAAGACTCCCGTGGGCACTTTCCATTTTACGAAGGCATTTGGTATAGCGGATGATGTGGGCTGCGCTATGCCTTACCAGAAGGTTACCGATGATGATTACTGGTCAGGCGACCAGAGGGACGGATATAAATATAACGAGATGGTGAGCATCAAGGATTATCCCGACCTTGATACCGATGAGTCCGAGCATATCGTTGACTATACATACCAGTATCAGTACTGCCTGAACATCAGCTATAACGAAGAGGGAAAAGCGGGAGCAGGTTCTGCGATCTTTCTGCACTGCCTTGGACCTTACAAACCTTATACAGGCGGCTGTGTGGCGATACCGAAGGAGCAGATGATAAAAGTAATGCAGAATGTGGATAAGGACTGTGTTGTCGTGATCGACGCGCTTTCAAACATCAGCCCCGAACTGTACGATGACTGGGGCCTTGCAGGTATGAGTTCATCTTCGGATGTATCTGATGCAGAGTTTGTATACTGGAGTGAGGATTCGGAGGCAGCAGCATCTATAAGGGATTATGTTGCAATGGTTACTGACGAGACAAATGATGCTTATATTCCGGTTGAGGACAGGATCGCTGTATTTGACATGGACGGTACTCTGACCTGTGAAACATATTACACATACTATGACACCATGATGTTCATAAACTACTGTTTGACAGATCACCCTGAACGCGTATCTGATGAACTGAAAGATGCAGCTATGGAGATAAAACCCGGATACACTGCCGGTGAGGAGCTTGCAAGGAATTTTGCAAAAGCTTATGCAGGCATGACTATAGAGGAACTGTATGACTACGCTGTGGAATTCGGTCAGAAAAAAACAGACAGCTTTGAAAACATGCGTTATATCGACGGCTTCTATCTGCCTATGGTGGAGCTTGTTAAGTACCTTTATGAGAATGACTTTACCATCTATGTAGTAAGCGGTACGGAACGTACGACCACAAGAGCCATCGTTGCCAATTCGCCGATAAGCGAATATGTGTCTCCTTCCCACGTTATAGGAACAGAGTTTGAAGTTAAGAAGCGCGGATCTGAGGATGTATCCTCAAACATGGATTATAAATATGCTGATGGGGATGATCTGGTCTTCACAGGCGGATTTATACAGAAGAATCTGAATGCCAATAAATCCATATGGATAGAGCGCGAGATCGGTCAGCGTCCCGTGCTTGCTTTTGGAAACAGCGGAAGTGATACCAGTATGATGAACTATGTTCTGGACAGCAGGAATCCTTATCAGACAAGGGCATATATGATCGTGGCAGATGATGATGTCAGGGAGTGGGGAACCCAGAACTGGGCAGAAAAATCGGCTGCATATTCCGGACAGGGATATGTGCCCATCTCCATGAAAAATGATTTCCTGCAGATATATCCGGAGACTATAAAGAAATCCGACACGCAGTATATAGAAACAGAGGAAGAGTTACTAAATGCAGCATAACATACCCGCTGCATAACAGGAGAAAGATATGTCAAAGACAACAGTTATATTTCCGGGGCTGGGATATTATGCCGACAGGCCGCTCTTATATTATGCATCAAAGCTTGCCGTAAATGCAGGCTATGAGATAGTAAAGATCGATTATCCCGGATGCAGCAGGGATCTGCTTAAAGCATCAAAAGAGGAACTTAAAGAGTATTCGCTTTCATGCGTCAAAGAGGCTATTGCATCCCTTAAAAAGAAGAGTGTAAGTCTGGGAGATGATCTGCTCTTTATATCAAAGAGTCCTGTGCTGCGGCATACGCCGGCAGGGTCAGGCACATATATTTTACGCCGCTGGAGCAAACATTTGATCATGTTTATCCGGGCAGCGGCATAGCATTTAACGGTACAAAAGATACCTGGGCGGATTGGGAAAAGGTTTCCTCTCTGTGCAAAGAAAAAGACATCCCCCTCGTGACATTTGAAGGCGCCAACCATTCAATTGAAACCGGAAATGTTACAGAGGACATCGGCAATCTGCAGAAGATCATGTCGGTGGTTGAAGAGTATATATAATATGGCATCCTGAGCGAAGCTTCCCGTGTCATCCTGAGCGAAGCGAAGGATCTTATAAAGGAGAAAATTATGAAAAAAACTAAATTATTACCAATCATTTTCATCACAGCATCCCTTACAGCCTGCACATCAAGCAATGTTGAAGGCGACCGGGGAAACTATGATGAGCCGGAGTCAACACCCACGCCTACCGCAGCGGAAGAGCCGGAAGCAACACCTACCCCTGCAGAGGTACCGGAAGAAACACCCACACCTACGGAAGCAGAAGAGGAAATAGAAACATCGCCCTTCATGTTGTGGCAGTATGTCGGCTACGTGGATGAGGCAGAGGGATATACCTGGCAGGAGGAATTTATCGATAGGGATTTTGACGGCGACGGCACTAAAGACCGCGTATACCGCGAGTGGTTTGAGGAGGAGCAGACTGCCAAATATACCATCGAATTTGGCAACGGAAGAGAACTGATCGTCTCCGGTGGCTGGGAGACAGGTTTTCCCCATGTACAGGCCGGTGATCTGACAGGCAATGGGGAGCCGGAGATACTTTTCACTTTAAGCTATGACACTTCAACGGATCCCATGAGTTTTGGTGAAATGTGGGTTTTTGAATATGATAAGGACAGCAACAGTTATAAAGAGATGAGCCTGCCTTTAGTTAACGGTGATGAAGGCAACGGCGCCCGCTGTCTTGAATTGGAGTATGGAACTCCTGATAAAAATGTGGTGGGCGTAAAGGTTAAACAGAACGGTTTTACTGCTGATGCGGAGCTTGATGAAGATTATCTGGAACATTACTGGAAGAGCGATCTGACGGCAAAAGATTACAGCGAAAAACGTATGGTATGGTCTGCAGAGATAAAGGACGCAGCTATACATTGTAGCGTGCAGCCTTTCTATAAATACGGAGATGTCATTGAATTCGATCTGGTATATAATGGGAAGGCCTTTGATATAAAGGAAATGAAATATGTTCCTTCAAAATAGAAGGTGACTTAAACAGCTAAGACACGGAGGTAAAAGAAATGTTCAACAAAAACGCAGGCAGGCGGGCAATTGCAATGCTCATGAGCGTGCTGACGCTTGGCAGTAATGTGCTGCCGGCAGCAGCAGGGGATCTTCAGGCAGAAGATACATCTTCCAGGACAGATGCGCAGGAAGATGTTGTATCTTCGGATGCAGCAGAAGATGGTGAAACAACAGATTCACCTGATACAGCAGAAGAAGCTGAAAAGGCAGTATCATCGGACGAAGCAAAAGAAGACGATAATGCTGCAGCAGAAGTATCAGATAACAGCGCAGATGCGGCAGAGAATGACGGAACATCAGAGGAGGCTGATACTGACATCTCCGAAACAGCAGATGATCAGGACGGCGATATAGTCTGGAAAGAGCCGGCTGCGGACTGGTATAAGAGTTTTGAGTACGAAACGAAAGACGGCAATATATATCTGAAAAAGGCAAAGAGCAGCCTTGAAGGGAATGTTTTGATTCCTGCGACAGCAACGATATCCGGCAAGGAATACAAGACCGTAATGCAGATCGGTTACAGCTGGGAGAGTCCTTTCTGGGATAAGGAGTCCGAAAAGCTTACGGGAGTTAAGTTCGAAAAAGGCGTTAAGGTTAAAGACGGATTCTGCAGCGGTCTGTTTGAGGATATGAAGAATATCAAGGCTATTGATGTCAGCGGCCTGGATACTTCGGATGTCACGGATATGTGGGGAATGTTC
>CADAHD010000440.1 GCA_902787595.1 uncultured Lachnospiraceae bacterium | reverse complement strand
ATTTATGCATATGTTATATCAGAATTTAACACGAGAGGCTTGTGACCCGTGGTTGCAATCGATGTCATGTCTCTTTATAATATCATCATGAAGGCGCCGGGGCGTAATACAATGCGCGCCCGGCCTGGCAGCTGAAAACGGAGGTGGGGAATAGTGCACAGACTGTATGAGTATGGGGATATTGCGGTATTCTGGAATTCGGATAAGTGCTTTCATGCCAAACGCTGCGTAAGCGGCAGCCCTAAAACATTTGAATTCGGAAGAAGGCCCTGGATCGATCTGACTAAGGCGCCTGCAAAAGAGATCTGGCAGACTATAGAGAAGTGCCCCAGCGGAGCGCTGGGGTGCGTATATACGCACGAAGTTGATATCAGATTCGAAGCGGAAAAAAACAGGAGCGCAGCCTACAAAGGCGAAGAGCTGATCGGAGAATGCGATTTCGAAAAGACCGCAGACGGGTGGAACATATTTCATACCGAAGTTTCTCCCGCTTATGGCGGAAAAGGCATAGCGAAGCGTCTGGTCTATAAGCTGATCGAAGCAGCCGAACGCGCCGGAGAAAACATCATACCGAGCTGTTCTTATGCGGCCAAGGTTCTGGGAGAATAAGCGTTACTTTTGGTTGCTGCCCAGCCATATGCGGCATATCAGATCTATAACAAACAGCACAGTGATGGTTATAAAGATAATATTATGAGCTTTTGAATCCCTTATCTTTTCCTGCAGTCTGATGATGGCCGGCTGTATAAAACATACTGCCGCGCAGATCAAAAGGCCGAACATTAAAGAAGGCTCCAGGGCGATGCGCCCGTCAAAGTTCATGAAATATCCGTGGTAATCCCAAAGAGCTCTTCCCATGATCATATCGATCACATAGCTGGCGCTCAGCTCTGCAAGAGTAGCTACAGCCGTACCTATAATAAAAACGGGTACGGCTTTTTTTACCTTTAACAGTTTGAAGATGCCCCAGATAGCAAAGAATACAAAAGCATAAATGGGGAGCCAGGGGCCGAAAAGGACGCCGCGGTTGATGAAACCCCTTTTGTGATATATCATGCAGCACCATATGGATTCATATACCCAGCCAAAGAAGGCATAGATCAGGAAGTATTCCATATAGTCGCGAAAAGTATTCCATATTTTTAGCCTGCTTGTATCTTTTTCCATGATCATAGATTCTACCATAATTAATGCTTTTCTGAAAGAGAGTTTTCCGTCCCCATGGTTTTCCCGTGATTTTTAAAATTTACTGTTGACAATAATGGTATAATGTACTATATTAAACATGGTAAATAAAACCACACGAAAGGAGGGGAACTTGAAGAAGTATATCTGCACATCTAAAGAAGAAGAGAATTTCCTCAAAAGTTATGATGCTTCGAAATATGAAAGACCTTCCGTGACGGCAGATATCGTCATATTTACATTAGATGATGATGATGAATTAAATCTGCTGCTGATAAACAGAGGCGGATATCCGTACAAAGACAAGTGGGCCATACCCGGCGGATTCCTGGAAGTTGGGAAGGAATCGATCGACGAAGCGGCGCGCAGGGAGCTTAAAGAGGAGACCAACATTGACAATGTGTTCTTAAACCAGTTATACACCTTTGGCGACCCTGACAGAGACCCGAGAACGGTAGTCATATCGGTGGCGTACATGGCGCTGGTACCCAAGTCCGGACTGGATATCAGAGCAGGGGATGACGCACAGGCTGCATCACTGTTTAAGATCACCTATGATGTGAACGGCATCATTTTCCAAAGCGGAAATATCGTGATCACGGAAAACGATCTGGCATTTGATCATGCGGATATCATCAAAATGGCCATTAACAGGCTAAGGAACCGCATCGATTATGAAACGGATGCGTTTAATCTTTTGAAGGATAAGAAGTCGTTTACCATCTCGGAGCTTAAGAAGATCTACGAAACCATAAAGAACAGGCCTCTGGACCTGCCGAATTTCCGAAAGATTTTTTTGAGGGAATATGTATCAAAAGGAAGAGTGACGGAGCTTGACGGCACCGTGGCCAGGAAAGGAAAACCGGCAAAGCTGTACAGCTTTGTGGAATAGTAAAGGATAAAGGAGGAAGGGATCATGAAGAAACTGCTTGTTGTAGTAGATATGCAAAATGATTTCATCACGGGAGCCCTGGAAAATAAGGAAGGGCAGATGATTGTCGATAAGCTTGCGGATTACATCAGGGATTTTGACGGTG
>CADAHD010000439.1 GCA_902787595.1 uncultured Lachnospiraceae bacterium | reverse complement strand
GAGGGGAAGGTGGCAGCCGAAGGCTGACGGATGAGGTGTTGTTATACAAACAAAATAAAGAAAGGACTTTCCCATGTTATTAGTAGTCGATGTAGGAAATACCAACATAACCTTTGGTTTATACAACAAAAAGGAGCTTAGCGGCAGTTTCCGCCTGATGACCGGCACGCCGCGCACTTCCGATGAATACGGCGCAGCCATACTTGAGATGCTCAAGTATTACAAGGTGGCGCCCGGGAAGGTGGAGGGCGTTATCATTTCGTCGGTAGTGCCCAACGTGATGCATTCGCTGACGGGCGCCATCGAGCGCTTTCTGGAGATCCACCCGATGATAGTGGGACCGGGACTTAAGACCGGCATACATATTGTCACCGAGAACCCCAAGGAGATAGGCCCCGACCGTATAGTCGACGCTGTGGGCGCCTTCGAAAAGTACGGCGGACCCGTGCTGGTGCTTGATTTCGGCACAGCCACCACTTACGATCTGATAAATGAAAAGGGTGAGTTCGTAGCCGGTATCACTGCTCCGGGCATAAGGATAAGCGCCAGGGCGCTGTGGGAAGACACGGCCAAGCTCCCCGAGGTGGAGATAAAGAAGCCGGATTCCATACTGGCGCAGAATACCGTCACCAGCATGCAGGCCGGTCTGGTTTACGGCCAGATAGGGCAGACGGAGTATATCGTCAATAAAGTAAAAGAGGAAGCCGGCTTAAGCGAGATGAAGGTTGTTGCGACCGGAGGCCTCGGATCCATAATAGCCGACGAGACTGATGCGATCGAAGTCTACGACCGCACCCTTACGCTTGAGGGCCTGCGCCTTATATACGAAAAGAACAAAAAATGAAGATAGGGGATCTTAACATAGCCGATCCCCTTATCCTGGCGCCTATGGCCGGGGTCACCGATCTGCCCTTCCGTATCCTTTGCAAAAGGATGGGGGCGGATCTTTTGTGTATGGAGATGGTGAGCGCAAAAGCTATCCACTACCGTAACAGAAATACCGAGGCGTTAATGGCCATAGATGAGGCGGAGCGTCCGGTATCTCTTCAGCTGTTCGGATCCGAGCCGGAGCTGATGGCGGAGGTGGCAAAGAGCATAGAGGACCGGCCTTTTGATATACTGGATATCAACATGGGCTGTCCGGTGCCAAAGGTGGTGAACAATGGCGAGGGATCGGCGCTCATGAAAGACCCCGAGCTGGCGGCAAAGATAGTAAAAGCCATATCCACGGCGATAAGCAAGCCGGTAACTGTCAAGATCCGCAAAGGCTTTGACGAAGCTCATGTGAATGCGGTGGAGATGGCAAAGCGTCTGGAGGATGCGGGAGCCGCCGCCATTGCGGTGCATGGCAGGACGCGCGAGCAGTATTACAGCGGAGAGGCGGACTGGGATATCATCAGGCAGGTCAGAGAGGCTGTCAGCATTCCCGTTATAGCCAACGGCGACATAAACAGCGCCGAAGCGGCCATCCGCTGCCGTAAGGAGACAGGCTGCGAAGCGCTGATGATAGGCAGGGCGTCCCGGGGAAATCCCTGGATATTCAGGGATATTAAGGAATACTTAAGAACAGGGGTTATGACCGATAAGCCTTCGCGGGAGGAGATAATAGCCATGATACGCGAACACGCCTCCCTGCTGCTTGAGGTTAAGGGCGAATATATAGGCATACGCGAGATGCGCAAGCATACGGCATGGTATCTGGCAGGCTTTCCGCATGCGGCGGGACTGCGCAAAGCAGCCTGCGAGATGGAGAGCATGGAGGATCTGGAAGCGCTGCTGTCACAGCTTGACACAGGCTTTAAGAATAATGTATAATACCTTGGTATTTTGGGCGGGTATGCGCCCTGTTGTGTAGTTTATATAATGAAAGGAAGAGGCGGCACAAAATGGCAGAGAAGAAGAATTATCTGACAAGAGAAGGCTTACGTAAGTATGAGGATGAACTGCAGCATTTAAAATCGGTGCGCAGAAAGGAGATCTCACAGAAGATCAAGGAGGCCAGGGAGCAGGGCGACCTTTCCGAAAATGCAGAGTATGATGCAGCCCGTGATGAGCAGCGTGATGTAGAGGCTCGTATCGAGGAACTTGAGAATATACTTAAGAACGTTGTTATCGTGGATGTAGAGCAGCATGATGGCGAGATAGATGCGATATCATTCGGATGCACCGTTCTGCTTAGTTATATCAAGAAGAATAAAGAGGTTGCATATACCATGCTAGGCGGC
>CADAHD010000438.1 GCA_902787595.1 uncultured Lachnospiraceae bacterium | reverse complement strand
CTGTCCACATAAGGATAGACATCAACGGCGCGTTTATCGAATTTATCTTTATTATCCAGCATGGTCATGGAATCATGTTCTTCTTCCCAGCTGCCCTTGCGTATATCCAGCAGATATTCGGATGTGTCCACCTGAAACTTCTGTATAGCCCTGTAGAGCTCTTCTATCTCATCTCCGGAATCTATGCCAAGATTCTTAAGCGCCAGACGGCTCTGTTTGCTGTCCCGCTCATCATAATCCTCTGCCTTACCGTATTCAATGGATTCGATAGCCTGCGTAAGCCTTTTTATAGGCTTGGTCACAAACATTTCCATAAAAACGGTTCCTACAAAAGCCAGTAATACAGCCGCCAGTATCTCTGCTCCGCTAAAGATCATAAAAAAGATCCTGCGATCCAGCTCAGGATCGCCGCTTCCGCCCTGCAGAGTAGGATTCGAATAAAAGATATAACTGATCACAACAGAAAAAACTACCATGACCGTAAAAGAAATAACCATCAGGAAAAGCATCTTGCAATGGATACTGCTGCGCTTTTTCATTTTACTGTCTTTTCGAAGCATAAAGGACCGGGCCACAGCCACAGCCGCAGCACAGCATCCTCTCCCTCAGCGGGAACATATTTTTCCAGCTTAAAGCGCTGACCCCCGAAACTTCCTGTATAAGGCTCTTTCTTTACATAATTGAGGCTTATCTTATACAGCGCCTCTCTAAGATCGACCGCCATTACTTTGTCTCCTCACCATATCCGGACATAGCCATTCTGATGGCCTGAGCCAGACGTATCATCCTTATCTCATTAAGGATCTCTCTTTCCTTTTTGCTTCTGGCCAGTTCATCCTGTCTTTGCTTAAGTTCCTCTTTTAACTCTTCTTTATGCTTTTGTTTTCTGCGGCGGTATTCTTCCTCAAAACGCTGCTTATTCCTTACACTTTCTGCCGTAGAAGTATGCTTTCCGAGAGGGCTTCCCAAAATCCTGCCGGTATTTGACATGGCCGGATCACCGCTCCTCTCCTGATATTTTTCAATATAAGCATAAGCCTCTTTCACAAGGAAATAGGCTTCTTTAACCATCTGTGTCTGCGTCGGATGCGCATCCGGATGCAGCTGCTTGAGAAGGTTTCTGTATGCTTTTTTGATCACATCCTTTGAGGCGTCGGGACTGACTCCCAGCACCGCGCAGGCCTGCGCATAATCTCGTATCATGGGCTATATTTTCTCATTTTTCCTACTTCTTTGCAAGACTTTTTATATTGTGCTATACTATCGTAATCAGGCTCTTAAAAGGGCTGATATATTTGAAAGGAGTACAACTATGCCTATACGTGTACAGAGCGACCTGCCGGCAAAGGAGCAGTTGGAAAGTGAAAATATATTTGTAATGGACGAAAACCGTGCAATGCATCAGGACATCCGTCCGCTCAAGGTTTGCATCCTTAACCTCATGCCTATCAAGCAGGATACGGAGCTTCAGCTTCTGCGTGCTTTTTCGAATACTCCGCTTCAGGTGGATGTTACTTTTCTGATGGTCGAAAGCCATGTTTCGCAGAACACCTCGGTAAACCACCTTAACAGCTTTTATACCACCTTTTCGGAAATAAAGAACCATAAATTCGATGGTCTTATCATCACCGGCGCCCCGGTTGAGCAGATGCCTTTTGAAGAAGTAGATTACTGGGACGAGATGGTCGAGATCATGGACTGGTCCAAAGACCATGTCACTTCGACTTTACATATATGCTGGGGTGCCCAGGCTGCGCTCTATCATCATTTCGGTATTGAAAAGATCGCTTTGCCTGAAAAGCTTTTTGGTATTTATAAGCATCATGTTATCCACAGGCGTACACCTCTGGTCCGTGGTTTCGATGATGTTTTCTGCGCGCCGCACTCCAGACATACCACTGTATCGGCCACCGACATCCACGGAGATGAGCGCCTTAAAGTACTGGCCCAATCCGACGATGCAGGCATTCTGCTGTGCATGACCCATGACGGACGCCAGATCTTCCTTATGGGGCATCCCGAATACGACAGATATACTCTCGATACGGAATATAAGCGCGATCTCTCCAAGGGCCTGCCCATACATATTCCGGTCAATTATTATCCGGATAACGATCCGAACAAAAAGCCGCTGCTTCAGTGGCGTTCTCACTGCAATATACTTTACAGCAACTGGCTGAATTATTATGTATATCAGGTAACGCCTTACAATCTTGAGGAAGCTTAAGCTTCCCCAAGGTATTCCTTAATAAAATCATTTTCGCTGATGATCCTGATTCCCAGAGCCTTAGCCTCCTTGTTCTTACCGGACGTGGAGGCTATATCATTATTAATCAGACATTCCGTCTTTTTACTTACGGATCCGGCCACTTTTCCTCCCAGCTCCTCTATCTTAGCCTTAAGCTCATTCCTGTTAGCAAAATGCTCCAGGGATCCGGTTATGACAAAGGTCTTTCCCGTAAGCGTCTGCGTTGAAGCATCTGTCACGGTCTTTTCGATATTGAGTTTTGAAAGCAGATCATCAAATATGCGGAGCTTGTCAGTATCATGCATGTATGCATAGAAAGCCTCCGCCAGCACCGGCCCCACCTTTTCGATAGCCGACAGCTCATCTTTATCCGCGGTTTTAAGCGCCTGCGCATCTTCGTCAAAGTGTTTTGCTATCAGCTTTGCGTTGGCCAATCCTATGCCCGGTATGCCCACCGCATTCAGCACACGCGCCATCGTGGTATTCCTGCTCTTGTCTATAGCTGCTATCAGCTTATCTGCAGCCCT
>CADAHD010000437.1 GCA_902787595.1 uncultured Lachnospiraceae bacterium | reverse complement strand
ACGTATCCACTGTATATAATCCAGCATAAAGACATTTTCGCTGCTGTTGCGGCAGGTCCGTATCTGCGAACGCAGCTTTTCTTTTGCTTCTATCGAGAGCATGCTGTTCTTTTTAAAGCTGCGCAGGTATTCGCTGTATTCTCCGGTAAGGGAAGGATAGAGTACGCTGTCCCAGTGTGCACCAAGGATGCGCTTGCAGATCTGCCAGCGGAACTGTGCGGCCAGACGCAGCTGCATCAGGTTAAGATCCTCATCGGTAAAGATGGGGAGGTACATACGGGACGGGGTATCCCTGCGCATGCCCGCGGTCTCCTGCCACAGGCCCCCGCGGCTGCCGGTGATAGGCAGTAATATCACATCGGGCGCTACTTCCAGCAGTATGCTTTCGTTGGGGATGCGGTATTCGTCATTATGATAAAGCACTTCCCTGAAAAACAGGGAGAAGTCCTTATCTTTTATCTTTCTCCAGTTGTCATCGATCTTTTCGGCGGAAACATGGGTCTGGTCGGGCGAGCGCACAAAATTATGTGATGAGAGCGCGGGACAGAATGAGGAAGGGCGGCCGCTGGAGATACGCATCGATGTCTTCATAAAATTGTTAAGCTCAAAATGCATCAGATCCCTCGGCGAATCCGACATTTTCTTTTCCTGATCCATGCTTATCTCACCGGACTGACGCATGGAACGCAGCCAGATATTGTATTCCTGATCGTATTCGTTACGTGAAGGTATGCGTTTTCTGCGATATACCATGCACAGCCAGTCAAACAGAGTGTAAACATTCATTGCGGCATATCTGTCGGGGTCGATCTGTTCAAGCAGTCTGAAAAGCTGCAGGGAATTATCAAGTCCTGCCAGTTCCTCATCGATAAAGCCGAAATAAAGGAACATCTTAACAGCAGGTGAAGGCTTTTTGTGGTTTTCGATGATGGAGAGGGTGATGCTTTCGTAGAGTGCAAAAAAGCTGCGGCTTATGGCGTGCCTTATATCACGTACTTCATCATCCGATGAGTTCTTGTCTTTTACATCTTTATACAGTCTGACCAGATCGCGGAAGCTCTCTTCTTCCGAAGCATCCATTTCCGAAAAGGCCAGGATCTTATCAAGGGAATTACGTATGGGCAGGTACGGATCCGTGGTCTCTTTTTTTGAAGGTTTGACCGTCTGCGTAAGAGTATCGTTTGCTCCGGGAAGGTTTACCGTATCTCCCATGATCAGCATGTCGCTTACAGCGCCGTTTGTGTAGCGCGTATGCAGTCTGTTTATCGCATCATCCGGAAGCAGGCCGGCCTTCCGCATCTGTTTTTCGTATTCCTCTGCGGCAGCATCGATACGTTCGGGCATACCTTCCATATCCCGGCAGCGGTTGTGCAGGTTCAGATACAGATCGAAAAGATCCACCGATGAGAGATACCGGTCGCACAGATCGTTATTATACAGGGAAAGCTGCTTGAGCAGACTGCAGATCAGCTGCATGTGCCCGGCGGCTTCCATTATCGCGGCTGTGGTAAGGCTGGTATGGGTGGAGTAATATGCGCGTTTGACATCGCTGGGCATAAGTCCCAGGTGATCATAGTAGTCGCCTATCCAGTCGGGAAGATCGGAATCGGGCCTGAAGGGCTTAAGATCGTCCGCCAGCGGCCAGGCCTGTACTTCCGCTTTAGCTTCTGCGCAGATAGCCAGATAATTCTTATATCCGTCACGGATGGTCTTTATCTGTTTTTCGCAGCGCTTTAAACTTCTCTTATAATTACCCAGAAGAGACAGCGTGAGTGCTGCATTTGCGCTGACCAACAGATCGCACTTTGACGGATCGTCACGTATTATACGGTCTGCATCGGAGAGCGTCTTAAAGGGATATCGCTCTATACGGCTGTCCTCTTTTACGGTATATGTAAAACTGAAATAATCACCGGGAGATTCGAATAATCCCAGTATCGTGCCCTTTGAGGCCGTGATACGCTGTTCTGCCGATATCACTTCTATGCTACCGGAAGAAATCAGTTCAAGATATTCAACTTTATCAACGGGGCTGTGCAGCAACTCTCCCGCTTTTAATTCTACGATCTCCATGAAATATATATTATCATATTATTCTCTAAAATGATATAATGATAATGCCAGGGTCAAAAGCTCATGAGACGAACATGAGCAAGTAGCAGAATGCCTGATTTTTAGGCATTCTTGCGGATTGCGAATGGTCGTAGGATTGCGGGAGTGCGAAGCACGAAGCAATCCGT
>CADAHD010000436.1 GCA_902787595.1 uncultured Lachnospiraceae bacterium | reverse complement strand
CTGAATATAGAAAAGGAACAGGAGGTGCCCGATCCTGTCCCACAATAAAGGTCGCTGTAAAAAGCGGCCTTTTTTAGTATTTTTTGAAAAATAATAAGAAGAGATTTCGTAGCTGCCATTATCCCCCTGGTTTTGTTTGGAATGGCAGGTGATATACTTAATAAAAGCTATGGAGCATGCGGGGTAACAGCTATCTTTATAATGTATCTGCTTAAGAAAAAGAGAAATCTGGCTTTTGTGATCAGCATGCTTGTCCTTGGTCCAATGGGGGCGAACGAGATATTTGCGATTTTGACCATCATCCCTGTTCTGGAATATAACGGGGAACGCGGGAACAGAATAAATAAATATTTCTTTTACAGTTTCTATCCTGTTCATCTGATAATACTGTACGTTGTCGCACTTTTGACAGGAATAGCGACTTTTTCGGTGTTATAGCCCATAAATCGCCTACATACTAAAAATTTTCACTTTGAAATCTCTTATATTATAAATATATGACCGAAATATCGGTATTTTTGTGTTTGGATCAGGGATTTATCCTCCGGATCCGTTGAGAGGAGATATTGATATGGCAAAGACAACTATCATAAAAGAAAACGTAGAGATAAGTGGGGTAATAAAAAAGATCATATTCCAGAACGATACCTGGAGTAAGGTCATGCTCTATATAGAGAACGAACAGGTTAAGGGTCAGGTGCCTGTTGTGGGCATAGCCCAGCCTATGGAAGGTATCGCTTATAAAATAAAAGGAAGTCTTGAGGAGCATGAGAAGTACGGACGGCAGATAAATGCAACAAGTGCCATCCCGCTGCAGGACTCAAATACCATATTCGTAAACTTCCTTGCTGCTTTTGCCAAAGGTATCGGAGGAAAAACTGCCATAAAGTCAATGACAGACGCATACGGCGACAAGCTCCTTGATGTTATCCGCGATAATCCGGACGAACTGCTCAATTTAAAGCATATCACGCCAAAGCGCCTGGAGAAGATCAAGAAGTTCTATTCTGATAATTTTGCAAAGATCAATACTTACCGTGAACTTTATGAAGCATTGGACGGCAACGGTACACCTAACCAGATAGCTAAGATCTTTGATAAATATGGGGACAGGTCGGTAGATACTATAAAGGAAAATCCGTACGTACTTACAGAGATAGAAGGATTTGGTTTTCTTACTGTTGATAAGCTTGCTTTAGCGTCAGGAGTATCAGAATTCAGCCTTTTCCGGTTCAAGTCAGGTCTCAATCATGTGCTTAATGATAAGGCGAATACCAATGGTCACGTATTTCTTACTTTTGATGAGATAGAAGAGGCTGTACTTGACCTCCTTGTTCCAGTAGACAAAGAACACAAGAAGATGCTCTCCGGGTATGTACATCATGCCAAAAAAAGAGAAGACCTCACACCCTATGAGGAAAAATACTCAGAATATGTGGATATGCTCCATGAATATCTGGCAAGCTACGAAAAGTGTCTGGAAATCCTGTCTGATGCAATAGTAGCCTGCATTTCGGAAGGAAGTCTTGTACTGGACGATAACCGCATTTATACAGAATATTTATACCACGCAGAAGAAAAGTGCGCAAAGAAGATAGCATTCCTTGGCAGGCAGAAACCCATATATGAGCTGATTGATAAGAGCAGGGTAGAACGTGCGCTTAAGAAGTTTGAACAGGAAAAGGGATACCAGCTGGATGAAGAACAGATATCTGCTGTCTATCGCTCATACAAAAGCCGCATATCAGCTATAACCGGTGGAGCCGGACGCGGTAAGACCACCATTACAAACCTGCTCATAGGGGGATGGCTTGGCAAAGTAGTGCTCTGTGCACCTACCGGACGTGCCGCCCAGAGGATGAGTGAAGCAACAGGTATTGAAGCAAGCACCATACACCGTTTGATATATGAATATAGCGGCGGCAAACAGCAGAGAAAAGAACTGCCGGCAAACAGTCTTATCATAGTTGATGAGTCAAGTATGATAAATCTGACGCTTGCATGCGATCTCTTATGGAGCGTTAAGGACTCACATATTGTATTTGTCGGGGATGCGGACCAGCTTCCGCCCATAGGCCCGGGTAATTTCTTTGCAATGCTGCTAAAGAGCAGGTTTGTTAATGTATCGCGTCTGGAGAAGGCATACAGGAACATGGGCTCTGTAAATACGAATGCGGACATGATAAACCATGGCAAGAACTTTAAAAGCCTGATATTGGACGAGCGTAAAAAAAAAAAAAAAA
>CADAHD010000435.1 GCA_902787595.1 uncultured Lachnospiraceae bacterium | reverse complement strand
GTCAAAGCAATACTGGAAGCACGTGATATCTGCGGTATGGATAAGCTGATGTGGGGAAGCGATTATCCGCGCACGATGACGGATCTGTCCTACCGCTCGGCACTGCGTTTTATCGAGGAGAGTCCTGAGCTTTCGGAGGCGGAGAAGGATGCTTTCCTGGGAGAAAACGCCGTGCGTTTTTATAAAGCAGAAGGGCTTAAGCCTCTGCCGGATATCCCCAATATGCTGGAATGATCATCATGGAGGTATAAAAAAATGTTAAAAGGAATATCACCGATACTTTCTCCTGAGCTTCTTAAAGTGCTCTGCGAGATGGGACACAGCGATACTATCGTTATAGCGGACGGGAATTTCCCTGCGGAAACCATGGGAAAGGACGCTATCGTTATACGTATGGACGGACACGGAGTACCTGAGATCTTAGAGGCGGTACTTAAGGTATTTCCGCTGGATCAGTATGTGGAAAACCCTGTGAGTCTAATGGAGCGTGTTCCCGGGGACACAGCGGATATCTCTATATGGAAAACATATGAAGAGATAATAGCAAAAGAGGAAGAACGCGGCAGCGCTCTGATACAGACACTGGAGCGTTTTGAATTTTATGAGCAGGCTAAGCGTGCATATGCTGTTATAGCTACTTCTGAGCGCAGCCAGTATGCAAACATACTGCTTCAGAAAGGCTGCGTGCTGCAGGCTTAGCGCAGTATCTCTTCAACGGTGGATACAGTGCTGAAAGTTCCTTTGTTTGCGGAAATTATCTCTTTCATTTTCTGCAGTTCAAAGTATGTAACATAGCATATCAGTGTTTTGTTCTCACCGGCGATAGCCCCGTAGGAATTCATGATAGTGCAGGTTTTATTGAGCTCCTTCTTGATCTGCGCTATCAGTTCGTCGGGATTTTTGGTTATGATCGTTACCTGCTTGATGGCTTCGAAATGGTCGGTAAAATGATTTATGACTGTTGTGGCTATAAAGTATACCAGCAGGCTTAAGAGTGCGGAGTTACGGTTGATAAGCACAAACACCGCCAGATAGACCGCTGCATTAAAGAAGAGCAGTATGTAAGTCATACTGAAGTTTTTGCCGGTTTTATTTTCCGCAAGTTTGAGCAGTATATTGGCGAATATCTCCGAACCGTCGATACATCCGCCAAAGCGCAGTATCATGGCCAGCCCCACACCCAGTATCGCACCGCCGAACACGACAGCCAGAAAGTGCTCGGTATTCAGTTCAAACGGTATCTTTTCAAATACGCTAAGGCCTATCGTATAAAAGAGTGTTCCTATAAAGGCTTTGGCTCCGAAGCGTTTTCCCAAAAGCCAGGTGCCGGCGATAAGAAACGGCAGGAATATCAGGATAACGCAGAGGGAAAGGTTGAAGCCCGTAAGCTTGTTGATGATGATGGCTATACCGGCGGTCCCGTAGTCAATGGCATCGTTGGGTATCAGTATGCATATGACGGAAAAGCTGGCCAGCAGGGCGCCGGCTATTATCATCAGAACGGAAATGAAATCTTGCGCATTTTTTTTCATCAGTTTTTTCCTTTTGAGTATGATCTGTTTGTTTTTCCCAAGTATACACAGATAACGAAGCTCTATCAATAGTGCATCTGTAAATATGCCGGATTATGTGGTATGATGTCCGAAGACAAGCCTGATCATTATATAAAGAGAGGTATGGTGAATATGGGAATACTGTGTATAGGGGAGATGCTTATCGATTTTACACCGGTTGTAACGCCGGAGGGCAATGCGTATATGGCAAATCCCGGCGGGGCACCTGCTAATGTGGCGGTAAGCGCGGCGCGTAACGGGATAGAAGCAGGATTTTTGGGAAAGCTTGGAAATGATGATTTCGGAAGGCTTTTGCTAAAAACCCTTAAGGAGAACAATGTGGAAGTGCTCCTTCCGTCGCTGACTGATGAGGCGACTACGACGCTTGCTTTTGTAACTCTGGATGATAAAGGGGACCGCTCGTTTACTTTTGCGAGAAAGCCCGGCGCTGACATGCTGCTGTCTGAAGAAGAAGTTGAGAAGACCGATATCGCGAAGTGGGATGTGATCCATGCCGGATCTGTAAGCCAGTCGGGGGCTGTGGCTGGAAATATAACATCTGAGCGTGATGCGGTACTTAAGATGCTTAAGAAAGCTAAAGACGCAGGGAAAATGGTAAGCTTTGATATTAATTACAGGGACAAGATCTGGAGCGTTGATGACTGCTTAACGGAATCGAAGAAGATATTTCCGCTTACCGATCTTATGAAGA
>CADAHD010000434.1 GCA_902787595.1 uncultured Lachnospiraceae bacterium | reverse complement strand
TCAAGATCCTTGACTCGCTGCAGCAATGCGGAAATGTCCGTATCCATCTGCGGACGCATCAGGCGTATAAGGTATGTTTCCAGCATTATACGCTTCTGCGTGGCATAACGCATATTCTGCTGAAGCTCCGAAAATATATTGATATAACGCAGCACGGCGTTCATATCCAGCTGCGAAGCTTCTTCTTTTAACAACACCAGGTTATCGGAAGATATGTTGAGTACCTCTTCCATATCGTTTCCGTCAGATGCCTTAAGGAGCATGATATTCCTCAGATACCAGAGATAATCCGACACAAACTGGCCTATCTCACGTCCCTGCATCACCACATCCTCAACGGTATTCATAGCCGCGCTCACATTACTGCTCATCACGGCCCTGGTAAGACGGCTGAACACTTCCGTATCTACGGCGCCCAGTATATCCAGTACCTTATCGTATGTCAGCACCTCGCCAAAGTTAAAAGCCACGCACTGGTCAAGCAGGCTTAATCCGTCACGCATCGATCCGTCCGCAGCCCTCGCAACATACTGTACCGCCTTATCCTCCACCTGTACGCCCTCTGCATCAAGCAGTTCCTTCATGCGGGCTGCTATGGTATTGATATCGATACGCTTAAAGTCGTATCGCTGGCAGCGGCTCAGTATCGTAACCGGCAGCTTGGCCGGATCCGTGGTAGCCAGTATGAATATCACATATGCAGGCGGCTCTTCCAGCGTCTTGAGCAGCGCATTCGAAGCACCTGCCGAGAGCATATGTGCCTCGTCAAGTATATACACCTTAAACCTGCCTTCAACCGGAGGATAGCTCACCTCTTCTATTATGGTGCGCACATCATCAACGCCGTTGTTTGAAGCGGCATCCAGTTCGGATACATTTAAACTGTTACCGGCAGCAATGGCCTTGCACATCGTACATTCGCCGCAGGGGCTGCCGTCTTCAAGAGGTGACAGACAGTTTACGGCTCTGGCCAATATCTTTGCCACCGTTGTCTTTCCGGTACCGCGGGTCCCGCAGAATAGATATGCGTGTCCCAGGCGGTTCATTTTAAGCTGGTTTCTTAAAGTTGTTACTATGTGATCCTGTCCCTTTACATCATCAAAATTCTGGGGACGGAACTTTCTGTATAAAGCTGTGTACGACATTTCTACTCATCACCAAAACTGATGCCCAGCATCTTAGCTTCCTTTACTATCGTGGAATCAGGATCGACGGTCTTTAACTTGCCCGCCACATCCTTAAGGGGCACCTTTACCACTTCACGGTTCTTATATCCCACCATGAAGCCGTATTCATTTTTAAGTATCAGCTTGCCGGCTTCGGCACCCAGGCGTGAAGCGAACACTCTGTCATACGGACAGGGCGCGCCGCCGCGCTGCATGTGCCCGGGCACGGTCACCCTTACCTCCAGGCCTGTCTTCTTCTGGATGGCATCCGCCACTTCATAAGAGACACTGGGGAAGGTGTACTGTTCCATTTTTTTCTTAAGATCCTTCTTTGAGAGCTTTGAATCCTCTTCGGATATGGCTCCCTCCGCTACCGCCAGTATGGTAAAGCGGCTGCCGCGTTCCTCACGCTTCTTGATGGCCTTGATCACCTTATCTATCTTATAAGGTATCTCGGGTATCAGGATTATATCCGCACCGCTGGCCATACCTGCGTTTAAAGTAAGCCATCCGGCCTTATGCCCCATGACCTCTACAATAAACACCCTGCCGTGGGAATCGGCAGTAGTATGTATGCAGTCGATAACTTCCGTTGCTATATCCACTGCGCTCTGAAAACCGAAAGTCATATCGGTCCCCCACAGGTCGTTATCAATGGTTTTGGGAAGTGTTATGATATTGAGTCCTTCCTCACGCAGGCGGTTGGCTGTCTTATGGGTTCCGTTGCCGCCCAGTATTATCATACAGTCGAGATTCAGCTTATGATAAGTATGCTTCATCTCTTCTACTTTATCCCTGCCCTTTTCGTCGGGAATATCTATCTCTTTAAAAGGCATACGCGACGATCCCAGTATGGTCCCGCCTTTAGTGAGTATGCCGGAGAAATCACGATTGGTAAGCATGCGGAAATCGCTGTTGATAAGCCCTTTGTAACCGTTCTGAAATCCGAAGATCTCTACCTCCGTGCCGCTGTTATAGAGTGTCTTCACCACTCCTCTCATGGCTGCATTGAGAGCCTGACAGTCACCGCCGCTGGTAAGCATTCCTATCCTCTTCATACCGTAACCCTCCTTGACCCGTTATAAGATCCTTAAGATCTTTCCTAATTCT
>CADAHD010000433.1 GCA_902787595.1 uncultured Lachnospiraceae bacterium | reverse complement strand
CCGACAGGGAGACTACGGTTACCGTAACGGCAGGTACTATTGCTATTTCGGCCCTGTGCCCTGCGTACTGTTTTATCTGCCGGTATATCTTATTACCGGCGCGCATCTGTCCGACGGTATCCTGATGATGATACTGGCAGTCTTTGTCTATGCCGGCATTTATATGGCATTAAAGGAATGGCTTAAGAGGCATGCGCCCGGGACACCTTTTGCATATCTTCTGCTTTTTACGGGCATGATATTTGCGGGAAGCGGCATGATGGCCGATATAGCAGCTCCGGATGCACATGATATACCGCGTGTGGCAGGGCTGGCTTTTGTGGCCTGGGGGCTTTATCTGTGGCAGCGAAGCGTAAGAACAGACAAAAGAGGGCTTAATAATGCGCTGCTGGCAGGAGGCAGCCTGTGTATGGCTCTTGCTGTCGGCTGCAGGCCTAATCAGCTGTTTTATTCTTTTATGGCATTACCGATTTTTGGGGGCTATCTTAAAACGGGTGAGGGATTTGAAAAGAAGGACAGGAGCGTATCCATAGTTTCGCTTATGGCGCCTTTTGTGCCTGTGGCGGCGCTGCTCATGGCTTACAATGCCCTGCGTTTCGGATCGATATTTGATTTCGGCTATGATTATCAGCTTACTGTGCTGGATTATTCAAAGAAGAATATACTCTCCGACAGGATCGTGATAGGATTATATGAGTACTTGATAAGGCTGCCGAGAATGAGCTATCGTTTTCCTTTTATGGAAGAGGGGAGCTTTATACAGGAGAATGCATTCGGACACGGCAGTTTTTATTATACCTGGGGTTATGGCGGCATGCTCGTATGCAATCTGCTGATGTGGTTTATCCCCGCTGTATTTGTAAAAAAGAACAGAGATAAAGGCGCTATATGGCTGGTGGGCCTTTCAGCGGTGAATATGCTTGTGAATATATGCGTAGCCGGTGTGGCCTATCATTACAGGGTGGATTTTGCGGCGGCGTTTCTGGCTGCAGGGGCTATTGGAGCTGTGAGGCTGAGGGAGAGCATGAGCGATGATGCAAAAGCTTTGATAAGGAATTTTATTATCGTGGCATTTGTTCTGTCAATGATCTATCACAGCTGTTTTTACCACACAGGAAGCTTAAAAAACGGCGATACTGCTTTGTATTACAGCCTTTTGTACGGCTGGCTGGGGTAAGGTGTCATTATGGTGATCGATGAAAAGAATAAAATGTATCTGGCAGTTTTGCTCGCGCTCCTTCTGGCTTTTGGGATCGAGGTGTTTATTTTTAACGGACAGTACTTTGCTACCAAGAAGGAGACGGCTATAGAGGTGCCGCTTGAATACTGCAGTTATCAGGGGCTAGTTGAACGGTATGACGACGGAAGCATATTGCTTGAAAGCGGCGAAGACGGGGCATATGTTCAGTTTTCTGTGAAAGACAGCGGCATAAAGATCAAGAACATTGCGCTTAGTGTCAGCACCGTAAATGGTGATGAGAGCTGGTGGGGATATCTGCGAAAGCCCTATGCCGTGATCTCTTCCACATCGGTTGAGGCGGCAGTACTGGTAAGCAGGGGTGAGGGTAATGTTGTACTGCGCGACAGGATCCTGTATGGCCGGGAAGGTGAATGGGATATCATAAATCTGCCAGATGTAACGGATGCGGCAGAGATAACCCTTCAGCTTAAAGGATTAAAGGGCAGCACGCTGCTTCTTTCAGGCATAAGCTTAAATACAAGAGTGCCTATCAGCATTCTGCCACTCAGGGTGTTTGCGGTTTTTCTGTTTCTGGCTTTTGTGTATATGTTAAGACCGGGATCCATGCTCTGGACGGACAGGCTTCTTGAAGAAAACGGACTGCTCGAAAACACCAGAATCGGCTTCGCAATAACCGAATACGAAGAGTTCGATTATAACGTGTTGGCAGAGTTCCCAGAGACAGAAAAGCATCGCACCGAAGTGCTGGTTCGTTATAAGTAAAACGGAGAATCTGGGCGTGCCCGACGCAAGCGTCGGTCGGGCTTTGCGGGGCTACGGCTTTCGCCTTCGAACACGCTTATGCGTGTTTTCGCTCGCCTCAAAGGCTCGCTCACCCCTACAATCCCTCACGCAGTTTACAATTTACAAGTCGCATGTTGGGCAATATAATTGTTGATATATAGTGGTTCGTATTGTGTTTTTTTTCTCTAAGGCGCATATAGAAAATTATGAAAGTAGAATGTATTGAAAAAGATTTTGATATAACAGTTGGAAAAACTTATGAAGTCATAATGCTTGAAAATCAAGGTGACTTAT
>CADAHD010000432.1 GCA_902787595.1 uncultured Lachnospiraceae bacterium | reverse complement strand
GCTATCGCAAATGCCAGCTGCATCTTTATCTTTTCCCCGCGGGACATCTTAAAATATGTGCTTTCCTCCCTGATATCCATAGCCTTAAGGCTTTCCTTATACAGATCCATATCAAAGCTGTCATAGAAGCCGCCCAGAAGCTGCGCATTCTGCCAAGCGCTGCGCTCGTTAAAAAAATTATTATCCTCGGATATGAAGCCTATAGAATTCATGATGCGCTCGTGCCTGCCCTCTATATCTTCACCTTCGAAATATATACTGCCGCTATAGAGCTTTTTTTCGCTAAGTATATATCTCATCAGCGTAGTCTTGCCTGCGCCGTTCTCACCGGCTATGGCATAAATGAAGCCGGGATCAAGCGAAAAGCTCACATCTTTAAGCCCAAACTTCCTGCTCCTTCCGTTCACATTTTTAAATTCCAATACACTCATTTCTTTCCCTCCGTATTCGTATCGTAAAGAGTTTCCGCCATTTCCAGAAAATCCTCTTTACTGATGCCCGCATTTTTAACTTCAAATATGATCTCTCCAAGTCTTTTTTCTATCATCATCAGCTGCTTTTCCATAAGATAATCCGTATTGTATTCACATACGTAAAAGCCTTTGCCGGCTACGGAGCGTATCAGCCCCTCCTTTTCAAGCTCTTCATAAGCGCGCTTGGTGGTTATCACGCTCACAGCAAGGTCTGCCGCAAGGCTTCGTATGGACGGAAGCGCCTCTCCCGCTTTCATCTCACCGCTCACTATGGCACTTTTCATCTGATTGACTATCTGTTCGTATATCGCCAGGGTCCCCTGTGGCATAAGGTTTATCTTCAGCATCCTAAGCATCCCTCCTCACATATGGCTATATGCTTTATATCCTCTTTCACAGTCCGCATCAGAGAAACAAAGATCGGCAACTCGATCAGGAGCATAAATGCGAAGGAACAGGCGATAAAAACCAGATCACCGGTCTTAAAGCCGGAAGCAGGCAGTGTAAACTGTATATAAGAGCTGATATACATTGCAGGTTTTAAAATAACCGCGCGTACAAAGTCCTTCTTATTATCCCGTACATTACTCAGGAACGAATACATCAATCCACAGGGAAGTATATACAATAAGGGATAAATACCGGTGTCACTTACCACATACAGCGCTATGCATGAAATAACGATCAAAAGGGAGTGAAAAATGCTGCGGAAAAGGTATGCATTCTTAAGATAAACCACCCTTTCTTCTCTTTTCATGGGACAAAGGTAATACATCCTGCTCATCTTCAACGGATGCTTGATCTGCGATATCCATATGATAAGGTATACAATGGTAAATATGCTGTCCCTTAAAGCGTCTGACCACAGATAAGCGCTTCCGCCTGTAATTATCCCCCTTAATATGATCACGATCTGCATTACAAGCGGAAACATGGCAACATCACCAACTCCCCCGGGATTATCTTTCAACGGAGTGCTCCTGCCTGTCATTATATAATCGTTTATCAGTTTTCCGATCATTTCCCTTCACCTCTTTTACTGTAATGGTACATAAATTCTTCGATGCTTGCCGGCTGATCCGTAAGCCCATCGGGAAAGCCATGCTTATTTATCACCAGCGCTTTGGAGGAATACTTACCCTCTTCTATATTGATCACATACTCTTTTGCTATATTCTTCAGCAGGTATTTCTCTCCGGAAAGAATGCGGTATCGCTGCCTGAAGCTCTCCATATCGCCATTGCAGATAATCTTTCCTTCATCCATAAATATCAGCATATCCGCCATGCGGTCCAGATCATCCGTCAGCTGTGTAGCCAGCAGTACCGAGTTGATACCGTTTGAAGTAAACTGCCGGATGCTCTTCCAGAAGTCTTCACGAAACTCAGGATCGAAATTGGCCGTCGGCTCATCAAGTATCAGATACTTCGGTCTGACTGCCAGAGCAAAAGCGAACTGGCATTTAAGCTTCTGTCCTCTTGACAGATCCTTAAAACGCTTTCTGCCGGCTATGTTAAACTTTTCAAGGAAGTGTCTGTATTCCTCTTTATCATAAGCTTCATAAAAGCTGCCAAAGTGATCGCCGTTGTCCTCCGGCGTTAGATGCTGCATGAACAGTTCGTCCACCAGCACAAATCCCAGAAGCTTCCTTATATCCTTCTCATTATTTTCATAATCCATGCCGTCTATAACTATCTCTCCGAAATCCGGCTTAATGAGACCAAGCAGCAGGTTTATCAATGTTGTCTTTCCTGCGCCGTTCCTGCCCACCAGACCGCATACGCAGCCCTCCGGGATCTCGAAGGATGCTTCTT
>CADAHD010000431.1 GCA_902787595.1 uncultured Lachnospiraceae bacterium | reverse complement strand
CTGTCCTCGAAACTGATATTATGAAAGCCCAGCGCATAGTCATAAAGATTGAAATCCGGGATAACGTTTTCGCCCAGATACAAGATCTTTACGCAGTTGAAATACTTAAAATGCTTCTGCGAAAAATACGAGCAGAAAACATAATCGGGGTGGTCGCTTACCTCCACCCTGTAATACTTCTTTAATATGTTGTAAAAATAATTGTCGGTCTTAACGAAGTCCGACCAGAAATCTACAAAATCGATCTTTATTCTTTTCATGATCATCTACCTATAAAAGATTCTTCGCTACGCTCAGAATGACAGCAGCTTTATCAGCCGGAAAGATTTTTTTCTTTCTTCAGCAGGCTCGCTTCCCCTATAAGCAGCAGCCACACTCCGTTTTTGTTTGCATAAGGCAGGAAACTCTCCGCAACGGTATAAAAGGTGAAGCACAAAAGCATGAACATGCCGTAGCGGTCCTTCTTCTTATACAGTCTGTAAAGCAATGCAAAGAGCAGCACGCAGTAGATTGCCACAAAGACAACGCCTTCGCGGTAAAGTGAATCCACGAATCCGATCTCGCTTACTGCTTCCGCACTTCCCACGCTGCCCATGATAGGAGGAACATTGTTCTGCAGCACTTCACGCGCGTTGGACAGACGGCCTGTGGTGATCTGATTCATAAGATCCCAGTAATTATGGAGCTGTCCCACATTTTCTTCCGGATACGGAAAGATGCCCAGTGTGAATATCAAAAGCATCTCAAATACCATCATAGCCACGCCGCCATACCACAGCAGTTTAAGCGACTTATCCTTATCCTTTGCATACATCAGATACAGACAAACTGTGCTGAAGAGAACATACGCCGCCAGTCCTGCCTTCGTCACAGCCATTATCAGCGGTACAAGGCCCACTGCAAATACCAGGCCCCTCACCCACAGCTTCATCTTATCTCCGTAAAGATACAGTCCCATGGTCAGAAGCTTTATCTGGAAGAAAGCATAACCGTTGGGATTTAAGAAACCAAAGCACCAGCGCACTTCACCTTCCCAGTGTCTGAACGCCAGCTGCAGATACAGCGGTCCGGACATACCGAAAAACGATAATACAAATGCCAGAAGCATCCAGGCCGCGGTCCCGAAAAAGAAGAACTTTATGATCTTCCTCTTATCCTGAGTGCGCCCCGCCATTATGATGAGTCCCAGACGCAGCATAAGCGCGGATTTCTGGAAATAATAACACAACGTGCCAAATGCAAATACGGGTATAAGTATCTTCCAGTCACGCTTAAGATCCATGCTGAAAAGCAGAGAAAGCGCAAAGGCCGCCATACCCAGCAGTATTATGTACTTCTGTCCGTAGTAAAGCTCCACGAAGCCCGAAGGCATAACCAGTATCTCGCACAGCACACCGGCAATGAATGCGATATCGCTTATTTTTTTAAAAACAGCTTTCTTGTTATCCATCTATCTCATCCAGCAGTTTCTGCACGGCTTTCACATTTGCAGCAGCGGAAAACTCCCATATCGCACGCTTATGCCCGGCCTTTCCCAGCTTTGTACGCAGCTTCCTGTATTTGATCAGCATCTCCATATAATCTTTCAGGCCTTTTATAGTATTGTATAAATAGCCGCTTGTATGCTCTTTGATTATCTCCGGCGTAGCGCCGCTCCTGCGGCCGATGACCGGCAGGAAATGTAACATGTATTCGACCGTCACCAGTCCAAAGCCTTCATATTCGGAAGCGATGATACCCACATCACATTTTTCGAGCAACGCCGGCACATCTTCAACAAACCCCATAAGCTCTGCTTCCTTAAGGTCTTTACGCTTTATATAATCCTCGAGCTTTTTTTTGTAAGCCGGATCACCGCTGCCCGCCAATATCACTTTAAATCCGGATATCCCTTTTTTCTTAAGGCCTGCGGCAGCTTTCAGTACATCCAGCTGACGTTTTTTCGGAAACAGATATCCCGTGTAGATAAAAGTACAGGGTGTTTTATCGGACTCATCTTTTTTCTTATCATCCGACCCGGGCCTGCATTCGTTTACCGCAGCGTCGATCACTTCATCCATGTCTGCTTCGGGTATCTCCACCCCGTCATAGATCCTGACGGTATTTGCCGAAGGATACAGCTTATCATAATGTGCCTTAAGCGCATCGGATATAAGTATCAGCCGCTCAGCCGCATTGTAATACTTATCCACTAAAGCCTGCGGATAGAAATATCTCATGCCGAAATGCTCGCGGGCAAATTCACGGATGTGCCAGATATGCTTACATCCCAGTTTTTCAGCAAGCATGGC
>CADAHD010000430.1 GCA_902787595.1 uncultured Lachnospiraceae bacterium | reverse complement strand
TCTGGTGGAGCTTATTGTTGTGCTGATCATAGTAGCCCTGCTGGCTGCGATCCTCACACCGGCGCTTTTAGGTTATATTGACAATGCCAGGAAGGAAAAAGAGGCGACTAATGCAAAAGCCGTGCTCAATGCCGTTCAGAATAAGCTTGCCTCTTTATATGATCAGGGGATAATGCCCAACCAGGATAATACGCCCAAGACTAATGATAATTCTGCCGGGTTTTTCTGGAGGGAAGACTGGTCATCGGATGTTATATACAATTCCGGTATAGCCGAAAAACCATATATCTGCGGTTTTATTACGGGGAATATTACTGAAGGGACCGGAGGCGGCAATTATTCGAAGGCAGGACTGTCGGGGCTTAAAAAAGGATATAAAGTATACGCTCTGGTCTATGTCGAAAGAAAAGACAGTGAGCCGATGGTATATTATAACGGCAGCTGGGATCAGAGCACACTCAGCGGCGTAATGGATGAAAATGAAATAACGGTATCGGAAGAGGATTCGACATATAAAGTGTTCAGATCCAGAATGTACATCCTGGATGGCTGCGGCGGAAGCGGAGATGCCGTAGGGGCATACAACGAACTGCGTAATACTTACAAAGCGGTTCCCTGACAGATAAAAGTATTTTAACTATGGAAGTGTAGCAAAATGGAAAAGAGAAAGTTCAAACGACAACTGAATAACAGGGGCTTTACTCTTGTCGAGATGATCGTGGTTCTGATAATCATGGTCATAGCGCTCGCGTTGGCTGTGGGCGGGATAATATCATGGCAGGACTGGTCAAAGATGAAACAGCTGAACGCCCATGCCGAAGATATTTTTATGGCTGCTCAGACGCAGCTTTCCGAGTATTATTCCGGCGGAGCTATCGACCGCGAGGTTATGGCTGCTGTTGACAGCAGTAATAAAGTTACCAGATTCAGTAAAGACGGATCGGACGGCACCATGAATATTTCGCTCATCACCGATCCCGAAGGTAATGATTACAGCTGGAATGAGATATGGAACGGTACACAGTCAGATGAATATCAGGGAACTATCGTATCCGTAAGCTGCGAGCCCGGGGATTACGAGGTCTTTCTTAATAAGAAAGAGGAACTGGATCCGGGAACGGAACTTCTGTTCAAGCTTGTAACAGCTTATATTTACGACAAATCGATACTGAATGATGCTTCAATAATACTTGAATTTTCACCTGATGCGGCGCAGGTCCTGGCTGTATGCTATTGCAAGGACAAGACGATGAGTTATGCGGAAGACGGCGGCGCCGTATGCGTCAGGGACCGCAGTGAGATAGTAAGGAACGAACTTAGCGTTGGTTATTACGGCGTGAATACGCTTTCGATGCCATTAAAAGGCAAAACGGATAACACCCTGCTTCTGGAGGCAGGCGCTTTTGAATTGAGAAATGAAGAGGTTCTTGATGCGCTCTATGTTCCTTTGGAAGATCAGGATATATTCGGAGCAGACGAAGCTCATACATTTATACTTAACATCTATAAGCCCGACGATTCCGGCGATCAGAAACTGATGTCGCTGGAGTTTGATGTCAGCGGCTCTGCTCCGCTGCCTTACGGTCCGGCTTCGGCTCAGGGAGACAAGGCGCTGGAAATGAAAGCCACATATTACGATAACGGAGTGGCTCTGCCGGTAGCGGACGGAGAGGAAGATCCTGTTTTCAGAGTGCCTGTATGGACAGAATTTACGGCAAGAGGAGACAGGGCGATCCGCATAGCTCTGGATGCTGCCGATATACGCGCCCAATCCCTGTTATACGCCAGCGCGCTTAAACTGACTGATGACTCTATGGAAGAAGATGTCGCAGAAAAAGCATTTAAGGAGACATACAGTTTTTACCGTTTTGGACTTGATGCCGATCAGATCTACCTGGGACTGATCATCAGGGAAAAAGGTGATGAGAGCGGCGGCGCCACCAAAGAGATATACAGCAGCAGCAAAGGGCAGGAGAAAAAGGGCAAGGAATATGCCTGCGTTGCTTTTGAAAGTGTTAACAGGAATAAGACTTCACATACGGCAGAGTATAGTATCGCTAACGGAAGACACCTGTATAACCTTCGCTTTGTTGAAGATTTTGCGGATAAGATAGAAGCAAACAATCTGACACAGCCCGGTGAACTGGCAAACAATGTCGATTGGCATGATACTTACAGCCGCAGCTTTAAACTGATCAAGAACATAGACTGGCATAACTTCTGCGCATATCAGTACGGCGATGATTATTTCTTTGATTCTTATATGCTGGGAGAAAGCGGATTTAACGGCATAGGCGT
>CADAHD010000429.1 GCA_902787595.1 uncultured Lachnospiraceae bacterium | reverse complement strand
TTGCTGCTTCATAAATCTTTATCTCTTTCAATGATCAATTCCTTTCCGCCGGCTACCTGATATTTTGCAATACCTGTTGCCACTTTTCTTCCATTTCCTGAGTATTAAGTAAATTATCTATCTGTACCCGATCAAAAAAACTTTTAGGAACAACAGCTATGTCCATATATGCTACTATTGTATCATCACAATAATCCGAAGCAGGAGGTGTTGTCATAATATCATAATGAAATTGAACACTCTTCAAACTTTCGTTATATTGTACAGCATCAGAATGATGATAGAATTGTGAATCACCATATGTGCTATAGTAAAAAATAAAACTATAATCTTCTATCAAATAATTCTCTGTCAAAGAATAAATCACGCTTGTGGTAGATTGAAGGTCATTAACACTATTGGCTTGATTATAGTTAAGTTTTTGCTCTAAATATTCCAATTCTTCTTCTGTAGTAATCAAATACATATAATTGGGGAGATGAGGTAATTCACTTACCGCGCATCGAATAGTATCTACATATACTGCTTCTACATCAATCCATTCATTTGTTGCTGTAGTGACGGTTGTTATATCCTGCACTTCAGACTCTTCCTTTCCCCCACATTGGCTCAAAACAAATGCCAATAATACTACGGTTATGTAGTTAGCTGTTTTCATTACTATCTTCATCCTCTTCCCCGTTTATGGTATCCCATTTTGTTCTATTTGTAAACTTACCTTATCTTCATACAGACCGTAGAGTCTGTCTAAATCTGCCCCACCTTGAAAACCTTCCCATTTTCTGGCATAATCACAGTTATAAAAAAGAAAGGAACACTTTGCAATGAAGAAAAGATATTTTGCTGTATCGCTTGCGGTGATGACGGCCGTTTCATTAAGCGCCTGCAAGGGATCGGAAGTTACGCCCGCTCCCACAGAGGCTCCGACACAGGCAGAGGCACAGCCCACGGAAACTGAGACCGCTCCAACGGAGGCTCCTAAAGAGGCCGAAGTCACACCTACCGAAGCTCCCGCCTCTCCCGTAAAGACGGTTCCGGAGGGCATAGTTGTATTAAACGCCCAGGGCCGCATTGCTGCCATTCCTGATAATGACGCACTGAATTTTACCCGTGATATGAAAGCCGGCTGGAATCTGGGCAATGCTTTCGACGCCTACAACTGCGACTGGCTCTCCGATCCCCTGGATTATGAATCCGCATGGTGCGGCGCAAAGACCACGAAAGAGCTGATACATACCATAAAGGATGCCGGCTTTAATACCATCCGCATTCCGGTTTCATGGCATAACCATCTGGACGGAAGCTGGAACATTGATCAGAAATGGATGGACCGCGTGCAGGAAGTTGTAGACTGGGCGTATGATGAAGGCATGTATGTGATCATCAATATCCATCATGACAATGAGAAAGGTTATGAATACCCTTCCTACGACCAGCTTGACAATTCCAAAAAATACATAACAAAGATCTGGACCCAGATCGCTGAGCGCTTTGCGGATTATGACGAGCACCTGATCTATGAGACCATGAACGAACCCAGGCAGGTGGGTACGGAACATGAATGGTGGATAAATGAAACTTCTTCTGCAGTGGCCAAGGAATGCTTCGACTGTGTCAACCAGCTTAACCAGACCGCCGTCGATACCATACGTTCCGTTGACAAGGGCTACAATACTTCCCGTTACATCATGTGTCCCGGCTACTGCGCATCACCGGAATTCGAGCTGGTAAGCGAGTTTAAGCTCCCCGACGACAGCAAGGCTTCCGCAGAAAACAGGATAATCCTTTCCGTTCATGCATACACGCCTTACAGCTTTGCCCTTGATACCAGCGGGACAAGCACATTCGATGTCTCAAAAAGCAGCAGCACTGAAGATATCGACAGCTTTATGCGCCGTATATATAACAGCTATGTTCTTAAGGGAATTCCTGTTGTGATAAGCGAATTCGGTGCTCTTGATAAGAACGGAAATCTTGATTCGCGCATGCAGTTTACGGCTTACTATGTTGCAACCGCCACTCACTACGGCATGCCTACCGTACTCTGGGATAACAACGCCATCAACACCTCGGGAGAAAACTTCCAGATCATAGACCGTGCAAGCCTTAACTGGAGTTTCCCCGAGATACGTGATCAGATCATTTACTACTGCGAATGACCTTTGCGAAACATTCGGTGATGAAGTCCACATCATCATCCGAAAGTCTGGTATGCAGAGGCAGAGTCACTTCGTTTTCATAATGGGCATAGGCATTAGGATAATCCTTAATGTCAAAGCCTAAACTCTTATAAGCAGTCAT
>CADAHD010000428.1 GCA_902787595.1 uncultured Lachnospiraceae bacterium | reverse complement strand
CTGTCGGGAAAAGTCGTGGAATTGATCTTTACTTCCTTGATCTCGGGCTGATCGGGATCCACGGGGTCTACAGGATCTACAGGATTCACCGGTTCATCGGGATCCACAGGATTTTCCGGCGGAAACTCCTTAACTATCTCAAAGTAAAACTTGGTCTTTGATGCAGCTTTGTTTATATTGCTTATACCTTTTTTAATATACTTAAGGGGCTTGCCCTTCAAGCCAAGCGCCTTCTTAACATCCTTATTTATAACGGCTTTTGCCTTAAAATATGCTTTATTGCCGATCTTTGTATTCTTATACCCGGTAAACTTCCAGTCAATTAGGCCCTTTGCATCCTGTCCGGTCACATCCCATACAAGTTCGTCAAGATTTGTCACATATACTTCAGCCTCAAGATGTTCGGCGGGCTTTACCTTTTTCCCCTTGCCCAGATACTGTATCTTTCCGTAATAGGAAACATAAGCGTTAAAATTGTAATCCACATTATTGATCTTTACAGGCTTGCCTACTATATGATTATACAGTACCGTTTTTACGTTTACTCCGGCCGGAAGCGCTACATATCCCGCTTCTTCAATATCAACGTCCTCAACCTCTCCGGCCGGTGACGTTTCCTTATCCTGCGTCTCCTCTTCTGTCACTGCCTCTTCGCTTACTGCTGCATCTGCATCATCCCCTGCCATAACAGGCATAAGCTGTCCGAACAGCATGGTGAGCGAAAGCATGGCGGCTAAAAGCCTTTTTTTCATGGTTACAACCTCCTCGTTTTTCGGGACTCTGTCCCATATCACATACAAAGTTATGCTAACATACCTCTTATGCATCATCAATTGTTATTCATAGCGCATGATTCTTTATTCATGCCCCGCCCCCAAAAAAGCATAATCCATCTGTGCTGGTTTAACTCTGCATATTTACAGGAAGGCATATCATGGTTTATAATAGATGTGTTAGCGTCGGCATACCAGCAAAGGAGTTCTTACATGACAATCGACCAGTCTGTGTTTAGTCAGATCGCCACAACTATGGCCAGGCATTTCGACAGCCTCTATTATGTCGAGATCAAATCTGGAAACTTTATACAGTTCTTCCCCGACCGTTCTATCGAAACTGTCAGTCTGCCCAATACAGGCGATGATTTCTTTGAACTGGCCCGTGAAAATGCGCGTAAATTCGTGCACCCCTCCGACCAGGAAGCACTGCTTAAAATGTACGATAAGGATTCAATACCTTCGCTTTTCGGCGACAGTGATTCCTATTCCTGCATATGCCGCGGTCTGCTCAACGGAAAACTCACACATTTAAGGCACATTCTTTTAAGATGCGCCAATAAAACCCATGTTATCTGCTGCCTTGAAAACATCGATGACGAGATCCGCGAAAAAGAAGAACAGGAACGCAATCTGATCTCTGCCATGCGCATGGCGCATCTTGACGGGCTGACAGGCATCAAAAACCGTAACGCCTATGAAGAAACGGCTGCCGGGATCGACAGGATGATCGCTGCAGGCACCCAGCCTCCTTTCGGCATAGTCATGTGCGATCTTAACGGGCTGAAGCACATAAATGATACGCAGGGACATAACTTCGGCGACGAAGCCCTGCAGCAGGCCAGCCACCTGATATGCAGTATCTTCAAGCACAGTCCAGTATTCCGAATAGGCGGCGACGAATTTGTTGTCATCATAAGCGATCGGGATTACGATAACAGCGATAAGCTTTTTAAAGAACTGAGAGCAGAATCCATATCAAACACTGTTTCTCATTCCGGTCCCACCGTAGCCTCCGGCATCGCAAAATACGAACCCGGAAGGGATAAAAACTTTGATTCGGTTTTCGAGCGCGCAGATCAGCATATGTACGAAAACAAGAATGAGATCAAAGACGGCAGCGCCGTCAATCCGCCGGTAAGCAAAAATTCCGAGAACGCTCTCATTACTGCGGAAAGGAAACGACTCTTAGACGGCATGTTCGGCGCATTATATACCACTGCCGGAGAAGGATATGTATTCTTAAACGATATGCACTATGATTATTCCAGATGGTCTCTGTCCCTGGTCTGCGACTTTGGCCTTGACTCATTATATATGTACAATGCCGGGGAGATATGGCGGGAATACGTCCATCCGGATGATGTGGAAGCTTATGACAGAGTTCTTGAATCAGCCTTCTGCGGACAGCCCGAGGTACATCCCATACACTACCGCGTTCGCCGGCCAGATGGCAGCTATATAGTAATGAGCTCCCGTGCTTTTGTCTTAACCGACATCGACGGACAGCCTGAATACTTCGGCGGGATAATGATCCCT
>CADAHD010000427.1 GCA_902787595.1 uncultured Lachnospiraceae bacterium | reverse complement strand
GCATTTTACCGAGCGCCAGGCTGATGCGATACTTGAGCGGCGTCTGTACAGACTGATAGGCCTCGAGATCGAAGCGCTTGATGGTGAATATGAGCAGACTACCGCAAATATTTTCCGTTATGAAGATATCCTGGACAGACGCGAATCCATGGCAAACGTGATCATCGAAGACCTGCAGGCCATGAAGAAGACCTACCAGGCGCCCAGAAAGACATCTATAGAAAATGCGGAAGAAGTGGTCTATGAAGAGAAAAAGATGGAAGAGATGGATGTTGTCTTTCTTATGGACCGCTTCGGATACTGCAAGACTATTGATACTGCTACTCTTGACCGCAACAGGGAAGCGATCGAAACAGAAAATGCATGGGTGATCAACTGTAAGAATACCGGCAAACTTTGCGCCTTTACAAACAAAGGCAATCTGCATACGATAAAAGTTGCCGATCTGCCGCACGGCCGCTTCAGGGACAAGGGTATACCTTTCGATAATGTAAGCAATTTCGATTCACAGCAGGAAGATATTATCTGCGTGCTGGATCAGGCAGAGGTCAGCACTTTAAGGCTTTTGTTTGTAACAAAGCAGGCTATGATAAAATATGTTACCGGTGATGAATTCGATGTGGCCAAGCGTATGGTGGCAGCTACCAAGCTGGCAGATGATGATGAAGTAGTTAAGGTAGACGTGCTCTATGACCAGTCATATCTGGCTATGTTCACCCATAAGGGTTATCTGCTTAAGATAGACGGTCTTGAGGTGCCCATGAAGAAGAAAGCTGCCGTGGGCGTAAGGGGAATGAAACTGGAAAAGGATGATTATGTAGAGCTGGCTGTAGTAGGCAGCGCCCATACGGAGAGAAATCTGGTCGAATTCCATGAAAAGAAGATAGATCTGGCGCTTATAAGGGCGCAGAAACGTGATGCAAAGGGGACCAAACTCAAATGATGCGTGTTATAGCGGGCAGCGCCCGTTCACTGCAACTGATGACGCCCGAGGGTGATAATACCAGACCTACAACGGACAGGGTTAAAGAAACTCTCTTTAATGTGCTGCAGAGCGATGTTCCGGACTGTGTTTTTGTTGATCTGTTTTCAGGCAGCGGCGCCATAGGAATAGAGGCTTTGAGCAGAGGGGCGGCAAAAGCTTATTTCTTTGAGATGGATAAAAATGCCATTGGCTGCATAGAGCATAATCTGAAGCATACAAAGCTTTTTGACCGCGCACTGGTATTCAGACAGGATGCCGCAACGGCGCTTAACTACGGCGTAAGGGAAGCTGCGGATATTGTTTTTGTGGATGCTCCTTACGGACAGGGATTCGACGAGCAGGTGCTCATATCTGCGCAGCGCAGCAAGGCTGTTACGGAAGATACGATCATCATTATCGAGGAAAAAAAGGAGAGGGAGCTTGAGGATATAGCTTCCGGTCTTGGATTTGACATAATCAAGGAAAAGGTCTATAAGCTGCGTTCTGCGGGATTTGTCCCGGCCATCGCGCATATCGAACGCTACAGCGCCTGTAATAAAGACCTGGACTTCGTGGCGGAGCTGGGCCGGCTGGGCTGCCTGATCCAGGTAAATGCGGACAGCCTCATCGGGAAGGACGGGCGCCAGGCCAAGAAATTCAGCCGGGATCTCGTCAAAGAAGACCTGCTGGACCTGATCGGTTCGGACGGTCACAATCTGACCACCCGACAGCCGAAAATGTCGGTCTGCCTGCCCTATCTGCAAAAATATTGCTCACCGGAAGAAATTGACGACCTGATCACTGCTTTAAAAGCGTTGAATGAAGTGGCAGACACTTTTTTTAGTGATTTCAGTGATCAGAAAAATGATTTTCGGGCATTCTATGAAAAAGTATCAGATGTATTGGTGAAACAGGTTTTATCCAAAGAGGATATTGATTCGGAATTCAGAGAAATCGTCGAAAGGGTTTTGGATCACCTGAAGGAAGTGCGGGGAGTAGAAGCTAAGGCATCATTTGACTGCCTCAAAGAAACAATGCAATTATACCTTCAGCAGGTTCCGAAGGAAGGAAAAGGTGCGCGTTGGATTGCCAGAAATTTTGAACAGATTGACGGAGATGTTTTAAGGAAGAATTTCAGCGATCAGGAGAAGACCTACCATTTTGCATGTCTGTCAGACCAAGATATGGGGATCACACACAGGGACGAGTTCCCATGGCCGCTTGATATAGATTTTTTTGAGATTGCGCAGGCACCTGTTGATTGGAAATATCAGGTGTATGTTACATCTCGTTTGGAGTATAAAAACTTCAGACGGTATGCCTTGGTATATGGTCTTGCATTCAGCAAATGCAAAA
>CADAHD010000426.1 GCA_902787595.1 uncultured Lachnospiraceae bacterium | reverse complement strand
TCAGATGGAAGGCGAGCGCCATATGTACGAGTATCTCAAGGCACATGCACAGAACATTGCTGAAAAGGAGATACCTTTCCTCTTTATTGATGCACTTAACTGCGAGAACGGCTGCCTTTGCGGAACTGCTGTAGATCCTGAACTTTCATCATCCGATAAGGCCCTGTTTAATCTGTTAAAGATCCGTGAAAGTATCAAAAAGGACAGCGGGGATTCATCCCTGTCACGTGAACTTACGCCGTCGCAGCGTCTGAAGGCGCTTAATGAACAGTTTGCAGAGCTTGATCTTAAGGACTATATGCGCCATTACCATGATCTTTCTTCAGGCTGTGCGGTACGTATCCCGGATATAGATGAGAGGGAGCAGATATTCCGATCCATGGGGAAGGATTCGGTCGAATCACGCAGGATCAACTGTTCTTCCTGCGGCTATAATACATGCATGGATATGGCGACCGCGATATTCAACGGCTTCAATCACAGGGATAACTGTATACATTATCTGAAAAACACAGTGGAGATCGAGCAGCAGAATCTGATCTACCAGGCGCAGCATGACAGGCTTCTGGATATTTTCAACCGTCATTATGCAATGGACTTTCTTAAAAAAGCAGAAGATTCGGGAAAATGGGACGGTGCAACCTATGTCATGGCCGATATCGAAGGCTTTAAGGGAATAAATGCTACTTACGGACATGAAATGGCCGATGAGATCTTAAAGAAAGTGGCGCATGGACTTAAGCTGCTGTCGCTTGAAAACCGCTGGCTGTTATCGCGTTACGGCGGGGATCAGTTCCTGATAATGCTTGAGGAAAAGTTAACGGAGGATCACCCGGCGATCGAAAGTATCAGGAAGGTTTTTGAAGAACCTTACGTATCGGGAAACGTGGTAGTCGAGCTGTCTGCGAGCATTGGCGTGGCAAATGTCGATCCGGCGCTCAGTGTAGAGGCTAATATCGATAATGCCGAAGAAGCTATGTTTGTGGCCAAGGGGATAGGACATAACATGACTGTTTTTTACAGCGATATCCTCAGGAAAAAAGCGGCAGAAGAAAAGCAGATACGCGACAGTATACGTGATGCCTTTGATAATGACGGTTTCTATATGGTTTACCAGCCTAAAGTTGATGTACGCGCGCTTAAGGTCTGCGGTTTTGAAGCACTGGTGCGTATGAAACGATCAGGCATATTCCCGGGGGAGTTTATACCTGTTGCGGAAAGGTACGGATGGATATGGAGAATAGGCCGTATCACAACAGAGAAGGTGGTACGCCAGCTTGCAAAATGGCGTGATGAAGGTTTTACGCTTTATCCGGTATCGATCAATTTTTCCAGCAATCAGATCAGCGATCTGGGATACGTGGATTTCCTTAAGGAGCTGCTTGAGAAATATGATATACCTTCACATTATGTTGAGATAGAGATAACCGAAGGCCTGTTCTTAGACCGCTCGGCAAAGACCGAGGAGCTGTTCAAAGGTTTTGAAGAGCTTGGTATACGCATGCTGATGGACGATTTCGGTACAGGTTATTCTTCACTGGGATATCTTACATATATCCCGGTGGATGTTATCAAGCTGGATAAGTCTTTAGTGGACAATTATCTGGTAGAGGGCAAAGATGCCTTTATAGATGACGTTATAAGGCTCACGCACGATCTGAACAAGACCATGACTATCGAAGGTGTGGAGCAGGAATGGCAGTACAGCCGGTTAAAGCAGTTCGGCGCCGATTCTATACAGGGTTATTATTTCAGCAGGCCTCTGCCGGCGGATGAAGCTATACGTTTTAGGCCGGGTATATCTGAATAAAGGAAAAACTATCTAAGGATAAAGCAGAAATGAAAAAAGAAGAAAAGACTAATGTGATGAGAGTACTGGATGGCAAAAAGATAAGTTATCAGAGCCATTCTTACGAGCCGGATGCAACTATGAGCGGGGAAGAGATAGCCGCGATACTTGGGGAGGATCCGGATAATGTTTTTAAGACACTGGTGACACAGGGAAAAAGCGGAGCATATTATGTATTCGTAGTACCTGTCAGGGCGGAACTGGATCTTAAGAAGGCAGCCAAAGCATCGGGAGAGAAGTCTATCGCGATGATAAAGCAAAAGGAACTCCTTCCGCTGACAGGCTATGTTCACGGCGGGTGCTCACCTGTCGGTATGAAGAAGCAGTTCCCTACCTTCATTCATGAGACCGCATCCGTTCTTGAGAAGATATTTGTAAGCGCCGGAAAGGTAGGTTTCCAGATAGAATTATCACCTTCCGACCTTATCAGCGTAGCCGGCTGCGTAGTTGCCGATATTATCTGCTGATGGGT
>CADAHD010000425.1 GCA_902787595.1 uncultured Lachnospiraceae bacterium | reverse complement strand
TGGTGCAGATGCGGGTGGCGATACATTCCATCATCTCCCCCAGCTCCTCGTTTACGACAAAACTATCCTCTTCTCTTATCAAAAGACCATGTTTTACCATGTTCAGGAGTCCCTGCATCTGTTCCTCATCAGTCTCGTTTGCCGGCGGGATCTCATATCCCACAAGTGTTGTTATACCAAAACTGGCACAGAGGAATCTGAACTCCAGCTCCGTAAGCCCGGTTCCTGTCTCCGCACTTTCATTTGATCCTTCTTCATCCGTAAATATCATTTCCGGATCCATATCCATATCGTTTCTCTCTTCTGCCATGTCTTTTTATCCTTTCATCTTCTCCACAAAATCGGATTTGTAGCTTCTTGACAGCGGAACCGAAAAGCCCTGTCTTAGGAATACTTCATTTCCTTTCATATTCTCCACCATATTCCTGTTCACGATAAAGCTCCGGTGGCTTCGCAGGAAATAATCCGGAAGAGCGTTTGCCAGTTCTTCTATCGTAGAATAAAAACCGTATTCTTTAATAAGCGTACGAAGGAACACCTTCTTCTCACGCGCCTCAAAGTAAAAGATCTGACTATACGGAATAAAGGTCTTTCCCTCTCTGGTCTCTACCAGGAACGAATTATTATCACCCTCCGCTTCCCTGGTGGACAGTCTGTCCATAAAGAATTCTTCCAGTATATCAGTCATGGTCTTCATAACAAAAGGCTTGATCAATATGGTATCCGGCCTTATTCCCGGCCTCAGATACTCTGTGGGAGAAACGCTCAGATCCGCCAGCAATGCCAGACTCACGTCCGAATACTTTTTACGTATCTCAGCCAGAAAGGCCATGCTCTCCTTATCGCACACATCCACACAAAGGAAGTCAAGCACAGGTTCTTTATCAACCTCCGCCCTGCACTCCTCTACAGACGTGCAAAAAAGCATTTCCCACTTTTCCTCCGTCAGTTTAGCCGCCAGATCACGGAAAACATGCTGAAGGATATCTTTTTCTTTTTTATCTTTACAGAGTGTTAATACTGTGATCATATGTATCCTTTATGAATGCAGAGGTACTACCACTGCATCCGTTTCATCCCCCTCATGCGCTGATAAGAATGCGTGTCCGGGTTTTAACTTCTTGTTCATCGCCGCGAAATTTAGATTAGGGAACTGCATAAGTCTCTGTTCCTGTACGTTTCCGCCGAAGTATGCGCCGACTTTTTCACGTATGTAAAGCGTATAAGTCTTATCTGCAATGACCTCTGCCGCGTTGTCCTGATTGAGTCCCGCTATCCAGTATACATTATGGCGTGCCCCCTTATCCAGGACATTTCCTATAAAGCCGCTGACGTCTTTAACGCCCTCTTCCTTCTTTTTAAGTTCCTTAACAAAGTCTATCAGATTAGCTACCAGCAGGATCTTCTTAGAGAAGGGGCGCATACGCTCATACATCACATCTTCCGTAACACCTTCTTCTATGCAGGCTTTCTTTACCTTATTACGTTCGATAAATTCGGGCATCAGTTTTTCAAAATATTCGGAAATGCCCCTGTAATTATTGATATATAATGCATCCAGCTGCCCGGCAAGGCTCTTTAATTCATTCGTGAAGTCAAATATCGCCAGTTCCGCACCCATCATTTTGGCAGAGCATGCCAGCACCTTAAGCGCATTGGTCTTACCGGTACGGCTCTTACCCGATATCAGATAGGTATATGTTGACTTCAGGTTTATACCGTATACATCGGCTGTCTCCTGATCGTAACCGAAAGGAAGATAATCCGTAGTCTTAGCCATTGCGATAACTTCATCAAGCTGCGAGTATGTCTTCCATTCCGGATTCTCGGGGATGATCGGGATAGGACGCGCAGGCGTTCCCTTAAGCGACTCAAGGAAGGTCAGCAGCTCCTGGCTGCGCTCAGCTTCTTTATCACTCTTGCCGAATATAGCCGACTGCCACTCTAAAAGCCTCTTTTCCAGCATGATTATACCACGTCCGGGATTTTCTCTGGGGGTCATCCTGCAGTGACCGAAGAGATTGGCGTACTCATTCGGATCATTACAGTTAAGTACCAGCTTTATACCGAAATTGGCCTGTATCTTGTAGCTTAATGCATTGGCCGCTGCAGCTGTCACGACTATGGATATACCTACACCGATGGCCTCACGGCTCAGCGCCGCCATAGCCTCGGCCTGATCGGGGAAGTATTCCTTAAATGCAGCCATGTTATCGATCATGACCATGGTCAGCGGCATATCCTTATATCCCGCTTCCAGATAAGCCGCAAAGTTACCTACTCCGCGCTCGGAAAGTATCTTCTTACGCTCATCAACCATTGCAA
>CADAHD010000424.1 GCA_902787595.1 uncultured Lachnospiraceae bacterium | reverse complement strand
CGTATGAAGGCGGTATCGGATCTGTCTGCAGATATGTTCATTGCGGAGGAACAGCAGAAGGCGCGCGCGGCGCTTCATAATCAGCTTGGGCAGGTGCTGCTTATGGGACGATACTTCCTTGATCATCGCGACAGCACGGATCCCGGACTGGTCTATACAGTAACTACGCAGATGAACCGTTTCCTTTTAGGTGAGGCGCCGGCCGATATCCCGGCATCTGCGGATGCGCTTGCTGCTGCCGTGGCCATGGCCGGCAGCATCGGCGTTACCGTGCATTTTGAGGGCGATGAGCCTGCGGATGAAAAGATAAGGGAGATCTTAGCTGCAGCTATAAGCGAATGCGCCGCCAATACTGTAAAGCACGCCGATGGCGACAGCATAAGTGTAAGCTTCCATCACGATGGGGCAGCGTTCGGTCATCCTGAGCATACTTCCGGTCAGCTTGAACTTGCTTCCGGTCATTCTGAACTTGCTTCCGGTCATCCTGAGCGAAGCGAAGGATCTTCCCCCGCCGCCGCATTGCTGATCGACATCACCAATAACGGCAAGCCTCCCAAGCGCCCTGTCGCAGAGAGCGGCGGCCTTTTGTCGCTTCGCAAAAAAGTTGAGGCCATGGGCGGGGAGATGCTGATAGACAGTATCCCGGAATTTAAACTCACCATCGCCTTCCCATAATCCGGCGCTTAATCCCAGGTACCCCATCGTCCCCACAGGGTAGTGGCAGAGGAATGCAGCTATTATGTGGTTGCAAATGCCAAAATTGCAAAATGGACCACAGGAATGCCGGAAATCATGTGGTTGCAAATGCCCAAATTGCAAAATGGACCACTGTTTTTTAATAAGGGAGGACATACAATATGTGTAAAGCGTTACGTGATTGGGAAGCGGAAATAACAGAAGAGAAGAATAAGATAATTGATGAACAGAACGCGCAGCTGGAACAGAACGCGCAGATAGAACAGAAGAATGCGCAGTTGGAGCAGAAGGATGCACTGATAGAAAGCCTCGAAAAGAAGGTAGCCATGCTTGAGGCGCAGCTTGCGGCAGCCGCACATTAAGGATAGCAGATCATATTCGGAAAAGATCAGTCGGGATAAGCAGACTGGTCTTTTTTATTTACGCTCAAAAGGGCTGTGATAAGTATTGCTTATCACAGGATATCGGTTTTAGGAATTTTACAAACTTGACACTACTGTCTTATGATCTCTCTATCATTTGAGACGATAGAGGAGGAGAAGACAGTTGAAGATAACGGGCACAGACATTTATATCACAAAAGACGGTCCGTTCTATCCGGGAAAGCATCAGATGCTTTTTATCAGGATCAATACGGATGAAGGTTTCTATGGCTTTGGGGAGACAATAGTGATCGGACGCGGCATTCCCGCAGTCTACGAACTTCTTAAATTGTATTCAAAGACACTTATCGGCGAAGATCCCTTTAATACCGAAAGTATATGGCAGAGACTTCATGGCATTTCTACAGGTGATCCCGTGACAGTTTCCGCATACTCTGCGATCGATATCGCACTCTGGGATATCAAGGGAAAAGCATTGAATGTCCCGGTATACAAGCTTCTGGGCGGCAAGCTCCGTGACCGCATCGAGGTTTATTTAAGCCACATCGAATTCGGCTGGCCTGATACAAAGCAGCATCTTTTTACTGCAGATGATTATTACAGAGTGGCAAAAGCTGCCAAAGAGGCAGGATATAAAGCCATCAAGGCAAACTTCATAAGAATGTCAAAAGACGGCGGCCGCAGCATAGTAGGTCCCTATACCAGATATACCAAAGTGATGCTCGCAGAAGTTGAAGAGCGCGTGGCAGCTGTAAGAGAAGGACTTGGAGATGACGGGGAGATAATCCTTGAGAATAATGCGGCAACGGGAGTAGATGCGGCAGTGGCGATCGCAAATGCCACGCAGAAGCATAACATATGGTTCTATGAAGAGCCCGTGACTACCGATTATCCTGCGGATATGAAGCTGGTAGCAGATAGAGTAAATATACCCATCGCAACGGGTGAGAGACTCTGCGCACGCTGGCAGTTTTTACCCTTCCTTGAGAATCATTCCACACAGATAGTTCAGCCTGATCTGTGCAACACCGGCGGTATCACGGAAGGAAAGAAGATCGCGGATCTGGCGGATATCTTCCATGCAGGAGTAGCGCTGCATGTCTGCGGCGGACCGTTTACACATGCGGCAGCCGTTCACCTGGAAGCAGCGATCCCCAATTTCGTTACACATGAACACCATGTTCATTACCTTAATGAAGAGAATGCAATCTACGGTAAATACAAATATGATGCCGTGGATGGCTTC
>CADAHD010000423.1 GCA_902787595.1 uncultured Lachnospiraceae bacterium | reverse complement strand
GCCGGCAGCGTAAAGCTTACCGTGACCGGTATCGGGGATCACAGCGGGAAAGTGACAAAGAGCTTTAAGATCACAGCGGCAAAGGATGCGCTGATCAGCGCGGAACTGAAGGCCGGCGAACATTATTACTACCAAAAGGACGGTGTGTGTCCGAAGCCCGTGGTCCGGGCAGCGATAGGAGGCTATACCGCTATCCTTACGGAGGGCAGGGATTATAAGCTGAGCTACAGTTCCAATAAGACAAACGGCAATGGTAAATTTGCGCTCAGCTTCCGCGGCAATTATAAGGGGGCAAAGTATAGAGGCACGAGCAGCTTTACGATCGAGCCGGCTAAAGTCTCTCCTATGCAGGTAAGCATAATCGCAGGCAATATGCTTTATAAGAAGCCGGGCCGGTACAAGCCCAAAACATGGGTTATAGTAAATGGAAGCCTGCTCTCAAAATCAGAGGTTAAGGTGGACTATGAGGAAGCGACTCTGACAGAGGCAAAGAGCGGGCTTAAGATCTCTGCATATTCTGTCGGAGGACATTATGATTTTACCGGCGCTGAGGGCTATTATAATGTAGTAGCAGCCGAAAAGACTGATGTAAGCAAGGCTAAGGTCAGCTTTATGAAGGGCAGCAGCAAAGTGAAGAGTGTTCAGTACAGCGGCAGTCCCGTTTACTTCTCATCCGCTAAGGCTGATGAGCCGCAGATATGCTTAAAGATAGGCGGCAAGGTGCTCAGCGGCGCAGAGGTTGAGAATAACTTTAACATCTATTATGCCGATAATGTGGAGAAGGGCAGAGCGACAGTGATACTTAAAGCAAAGGATACTTCCGAATACACAGGCGCCTGCGCCGGATACTTTAATATTGCAAGCTATCCGTTTAAAGACAAATAACAGGATCGTTGTTGATTCGCAGCTTTTTTGATTTTACATTTTCTTACCGACCGCTTATTCTGGATACAGGATAAGCGGTTTGTTATATAGGAGGGAAAAGGTATGTTAGAGATCAAAGGCAGATACAATACAGCTATAAGCTATGCAACTATCATAGAGGAAGAGGCGATAGAGCAGATCCGCCGCATGTGTGATCATAATTTTACGGAAGGATCAAAGATACGTATCATGCCTGACGTCCATGCCGGAAAGGGCTGCACGATAGGGACGACCATGACCGTAGAAGGAAAGGTTGTGCCTAATATAGTAGGCGTTGATATAGGCTGCGGCATGTATACGGTAAATCTGGGAAAAGCAGACATAGACCTGGAGAAGTTTGATGAGGCGGCTCATTTTATACCTTCCGGCATGAATGTCTGGGAAGGGCGTCAGGAAAGATTTGACCTGACTGCGTTACGCTGCTTCAGGGAGCTTAAGGAAACAAAGTGGCTTGAAAGATCGCTGGGAACACTGGGCGGCGGCAACCACTTTATAGAGATCGACCGCGCCGCAGATGGGACCAATTACCTGGTGATACATTCAGGCAGCCGCAACCTGGGAAAACAGGTGGCGGAACTGTACCAGAAGCTGGCGATAAATCTGAGCAGAGGTTATGGGGATTACCTTGAGAAGCGTGATGAGATAATCCGTACCTATAAGGAACAGGGCAGAAGAAGCGAGATCCAGGCGGCGCTTAAAGAGCTCCACTGGCAGGTTTATGAAAGCGAGACGCCTATACCTGAAGATCTGTGCTATCTGTCGGGAAAATACCTTGAGGATTATCTGGCTGATGTGGTTATATGCCAGAGCTTTGCGCGCAGAAACCGCGAGAAGATGGCTGAGATACTGCTTGAGCGCAGCGGGATAAGCGGCGGTGAGGCGTTTCATACTATCCATAATTATATTGATACGGACGAGATGATACTGCGTAAGGGCGCGATAGCTGCGCATGCCGGCGAGAAGCTGCTGATACCTATCAATATGAGAGACGGCAGCGTACTTGCGACAGGCAAAGGAAATCCGGAATGGAACTATTCCGCGCCCCACGGCGCCGGCAGGCTGATGTCGCGCACCAAAGCAAAGAATACTCTTTCGATGGAGGAGTATCAGGAAGAAATGAAGGGCATATATACCACATCCGTGAATGAGAAAACGCTGGATGAAGCGCCTATGGCTTATAAGTCCCTCGAAGACATCATAGATGTTATCAGGGAGACCGTAGATGTCATCGACGTCATGAAGCCCATCTACAACTTTAAGGCTTCCGACTAACCCATGGGGTCAGACCCCGGACACAAAAAATTTACAAAAAATTCACGGGGTCTGACCCCGTGTTTTTGCATTATGGGGGCGATTGTTGTATAATGGCAAACCGAAAAAGCCGTAGAAGCATGGAGAAAAGAATATGAT
>CADAHD010000422.1 GCA_902787595.1 uncultured Lachnospiraceae bacterium | reverse complement strand
TCACCATGTTCAGATCTTAAGAGCATAAGGTAGGTATTTCCCAGATCATCCCAGGCCCTGATGCGAAGCGAGGCGGCATATTCGATGTTTTGCTCCTCACATATCTTAGTTATCAAAGACCAGTCCGTTATATATGTCTCCTTCCCATACAGCTTAAATCCCGATCCGCCCATCGAATATGCATTTATCTCAAGATCCTGATATATGCCGTCCAGATCCATCTGCGCGCTTCCGCCGTCTATGCTGATGCGCTCGTGCTCTCCCTCAGCGAATTCACCGCTCAGCCTTGTCTTAAAGCTGTAGGTCCCGCCGTATTCCGCGCCCAGATCGATGATGATGCTTATGGTACTGTCCAACGGATCCGGCAAAGCTTTCCTGTAATCTTCGAATTCCTGCATTCTTGCTGCGATGATCTCTTTCCTCTCATCCTCATACGCCGGGGCTTCCTCCGTACATTCATATATTTCGGTAATCGGAGCATCCACCCACTGCCCCGCCTCTGCTTCCTCCGGGTGTTCCCTTAAATATGCAGCCCTCTCCTCATATCTTCTGTCTATCTCATCCAGATAAGCCATTGTCATAGTCGTATCCATAAACAGGTCAAGATAAAGAGAATTGCCTTCCACAGTATACTTATTTCCCCAGTTAAAGAACGCCGTATCATCAAGCTTTGTCTCGAGGGATATTCCGGTAGCTTCCGTTGCATTCCAGCATGCGCCCTGCTCAGATGCGCTCTTAAGCGTCTTTGCCAGTCCGGCCAGGTTCTTTTCATCATTAAAGTCAAATCTTACGCCCACCTTCATATTGCTGTGATCCATGCTGATAGCCGTGATCTCTGCATCCGCATATCCGTTTTTTACAACTCTTTCAATAAGCTTTCCGTCCGTGACATCTCCGGCAACTGCGCCGTCGTACTGTACTTCATATGTGGCTATGGCTCCGGTAACATCATCATACATCTCTTTGGTCACGGTATCTCCTTCTTCCGCGACCACCCTGGTCTGCGTAGCCCTGACGCGCATATCATCTTTTAAGTTTTTCCGATACTGCGCTGCCGCGTATACTCCGCCTCCCACAGCCATAAATCCTATAACGATGACAGCCGCCTTGCCAAGTGTGCTCAGTGCTTTAGCCGTACTGCCGCCTGTACCTGATCCCAGCTTATTCTTAAGTCTGGCATTTATCTTTTTTATCTCTGTATCCGAAAGCTGTTCCTCTTCAAATTCATCAAGATCCGTATCTATATCATTTAAAATGCTGTATACACTGTTCATATAGAATCTCCTTTCGAAGCTTGCTTTTGCTTCTTGAAGTGTGATTGTAGATCTGCTCCTTTGTGATGTTCATCGCCCTGCTCACCGTATCTACGCTTTCCCCCTCAAGATATATGCGCCGCATTATCTCACGGTCTTTTGGTGATAAGCATGAGAGCATACTCTGCGTTTCACTCTCTATCGCCTCTTCTATCGCTGTGATCCTTTCGTCGTATGCTCCGGGTTCCACAAGCATCTCATCAATGGATCCGGCGGCAAACCTTTCCTCTTCACGCTTTGCTTTTCTCAGATGATCAATAGCCCTGTACCTGGCGATTGCGGCGATCCACGTTTTAAATTCACAGCGTGACTCATCATATTCGTCTGAATGCTCCCAAACCTTCATAAGCACATCATCAAAACACTCATCTACTTCGTCCGGGATCAGAGCCAGCCTGTTACGCAGTATGGAATATATCAGTCCCGCGTACTTCTTCACCACATACTCCAGCGCCCGTTCATCTTTACAACGCAGCCGTTCTATATAATTGTCATCATTTATCTTTTTTCCAAACACATTCCTGCTCCTTTTTCATTTTTGACCGTTATAACGAAAACTCTTCAATGAATTCATCTGTTATTATATACGCTCGTAATATCCTGATCCTATCAAAACGCATAAAAAAAGACAAAAATATTTTTTTGCCTTTTCATATGCCTTTATGAGTACCGACAAACACCTGATCAAACACACAGATTCCCGATTATCCGGTTAAACCTTGTCACATTACGTGATACACCGTTTTCCATTCAGTCAGTCACTTCAAGTATACTTTAAATAATAGCAGCGTTCTGCTCTCATCCGCGGGTAAGCTCCACGATCACAGGCAGCACTATCATAAACGCTGCCGGAAGCACGAAATCCCATACCGATACTCCCCCCGATACCGCTACAGAATACAGACACCTTATCCCCACAACGATCGCAGTCACTATCACGCAGGGTTTAAGTATCTTCTTTATCCTGAATATCGTAAGCTGCGTACGGCTGACCGGCAGGTACTTAGTCAGGCCGGATATACTGTATACTTTCTTTGTAAGCGGCTCGGTATAGGATGCATATTTTGTCCCATAGGAAAACATCCCCATTGCATAGAGCATAAAACCGTATACTATCACCATACGCATGTCATTTTCATATTCGGCAAAGGGGATGATCAGCAGTATGGATGAAATACCCACCAGTATACAAGCTGCTGCCTTTCCCAGTACATGATCCGGAAAATATGTTGTCTCCTCCTTAAAAAAAGCCGCTATCTTCTCCTGCTGTGATCTGTCTTCTTTAAATGCTCTCATGAAAACCTCCCATTCTGCCGTCTTCTATGATGGCTGTATAATCAGTGTTTTTCTCTATCTCCGTCATATTGTGGCTGCTCATCAGCACCGTGACATTTTCATCTGCCAGCAGCCTTCGCAGCATGTTGAAAAGTTCTATCCTGTATACCGGATCCAGTCCGGCCGTTGCTTCATCCATAAGCAGCAGCGTGCTTTTATGCGCTATCGCAAATGCCAGCTGCATCTTTATCTTTTCGCCGCGTGACATCTTAAAATATGTGCTCTCCTCCCTGATGTCCATAGCCTTAAGGCTTTCCTTATACAGCTCCATATCAAAGCTGTCATAAAAGCCGCCCAGAAGCTGCGCATTCTGCAAAGCCGAGCGCTCGTTAAAAAACTTATTATCATCGGATATGAAAGCTATAGAATTCATGATGTGCTCATGCCTGCCTTCTATATCCTCACCATCAAAATATATACTGCCGCTGTATAGCTTTTTTTCGCTAAGTATATATCTCATCAGTGTAGTCTTGCCGGCGCCGTTCTCACCGGTTATGGCATAGATGAAACCGGGTTCAAGCGAAAAGCTCACATCTTTAAGCCCAGACTTCCTGCCCCTTCCGTTCACATTTTTAAATTCCAGCACACTCATTTCTTTCCCTCCGTGTTCGTCTCATAAAGAGTTTCCGCCATTTCCAGAAAATCCTCTTTACTGATACCCGCATTTTTAACTTCAAAGATAACCTCTCCAAGTCTTTTTTCTATCATCATCAGCTGCTTTTCCATAAGATAATCCGTATTGTATTCGCATACGTAAAAGCCTTTGCCTGCTACGGAACGTATCAGCCCTTCCTTTTCAAGCTCTTCGTATGCGCGCTTAGTGGTGATCACGCTCACAGCCAGGTCTGCTGCGAGGCTTCTTATGGACGGAAGCGCCTCGCCTGCTTTCATCTCACCGCTTACAATGGCGCTTTTCATCTGATTGACTATCTGTTCGTATATGGCCAGGGTCCCCTGTGGCATAAGGTTTATCTTCAGCATC
>CADAHD010000421.1 GCA_902787595.1 uncultured Lachnospiraceae bacterium | reverse complement strand
TGCAGCCTCAAAAAATTCATGCTTCTTATCATAAAATACCTGCTGAGCGGAATGGAATTCTTCCCAGAGAGCATCATTATCGGCGCCTGCCCTGCCGGTCTTCTTCCAGAGCTCCATCAGCTCCTTCATGCGGTCGGTAGCCTTATCCCAGTCTTCAGGCGCGCTCATGCCCTTTGCTTCATCAATCAGGGCTTTCTTTGCTTCGGTATTCTTCTTAACGGATTCCTTTCTTTCCTTATCAGCCTTATTGCGGCCGGAAAGACCGTTGCAGCGTCCTGCCAGATCCTGATCCTTGGGTGTCTTATAATCGGGCAGTTCGGCAAATTTAGCCAGGACAGCTTCTACGGCATCATTGTCATATTCGCTGTTCTTCATAAGTTCCCTGGCTTCGTCCAGGATCGCATCCTTTTTCTTTATATTCTCTTCCAGCAGTGTGAGGGGGTCTTCGCCCAGAACCTCATCATATTCCACTGCGCCGCCTTCTGCTGCGCTGTGCTTCCATGATAACAGACGGTATTCATTCTCCGTCTTTATGGCCGTGAACACGCCATGTCCGTCCTCTGCATCGGCAACGGGAGCAACTGCGTTTCCTTCCGCATCTTTTGCTCCGTACAATACCTCCACTATACGGCTTCCCGAAGGATAGTGGACTCTCTCCCGTGTGACGGCGTTTGCATCGTTAAAATCCGGTAAACTGCTGTAAGTACTCATGTTTTCGTCTCCTCTTTAGGTAGAATTGTAGGTTTGGTGTTGTGTATTTTTAATTGTATTTAAAGCCTTTTGATTTGTCAATCGACTTCTTTTTCTTCTGTTTCCATTGTTCCCATCGACATGCGGTCCGCATATTCGCTGCCCGGCATAGGCTTTGCAAAGTAATAGCCCTGTATCATATCGCAGCCCTGCTCTGCAAGGAAATCAACCTGATCCTTTTCTTCCACGCCTTCGGCCACGGTGCGCATGTTAAGGCTCTTTGCCAGACGTATGGCCTCGGATACAACTATCTCCTTGCGCTCCGAATCGGCGTCTCCGCGGAAGAATTCCGCATCCAGCTTAAGCACATCCAGAGCCATATCCTTGAGTGAATTCAGCGAGGAATAACCTGCTCCGAAATCATCCATGGATACCAGGAAACCATATTCCTTAAGCCTGTTGATGGTGCTTATCAGCGCATTTTTATCATCAAAGAAAGCGCTCTCCGTAAGCTCTATCTCTATCAGCTCCCTGGGAGCTCCGGCTGCATCCACCATGTCCCTGATCTGCTCTGCCAGATCTTCTTCTATAAAATGCGCGCGGGATACGTTTACGGAAACAGGCACGCATTTGTATCCTTTATCCAGCCATCTCCTCTGATCCCTTGCCACATGCGAGATCATATAATGGTCGATCTCGGTGATAAATCCGTTCCTCTCAAAGATGGGAATGATGCGTCCCGGACTTACAAAACCGTATTCGGGACTCTGCCAGCGGATCAGCGCCTCTGCGCCTTTCAGCTCATTAGTATCAGGCGAATACTTGGGCTGGTAATAAACCAGGAATTCTTCGTTCCGCAGCGCCTTTTCCTGATGCTCGTTTACGGCGTCTATCCACTTCTGTTCTTCCATGAGCTTGTCATCATAGAAGACTATGCCCGAATCCTCGCTGTGCTCCATCGTCTCCCTTGCGGAGCATGCGTCGTTGTAATCCTTCTCTAAATTGACATTTTTACGCCTTCTGACCCTGCCCCGCCTTAAGCAGACATCTATCAGGGCCACCCCGGCCTGGAAGGTAAATTTGTGTCCGTTATTGGTCTTTTCAAGTTCCTTTATCAGCTGTTCAAGCCTGTACTTCAACTCATCGGGCTGCTGATACTCGAGCAGCAGCGCAAAACTCGAAGAAGATACATGCGCTACCATCGCCTTCTTGCCCAGATACCCTGCCAGAGTGTGATAAACATGGCGCAGAACCTGTTTACCGGCCTCAAGAGAATGCACCACGCAGTAATTCCTGTATTTTACAAAGAAAAGATTGACCAGCGCATATTTCCTGCCGGCATTGCGCCTCTTGCAGAGCATCTTCTCCGCATATACCAAAAACCACATCCAGTTGCGGCCTTCGGTATCATCATCTTTAAAAAGCAGATCGGTTATCTCTTTCTGGCGCTTTATATTCCTTATAACACTGAAGATCAGGATAACAAATATCAGCAGGTTCACCAGGATGAATGCTTCGACCAGAGCCACCATCAGCTCGATATCATCCACATCCATTCCTATGCTTACTTTTGCAACCAGCGTATATCTGCCGCCGTTTACCTTTACGGGAAGCCACACCGGGATCTCATCGGCCATGGCGTCAAAGTTCAACAG
>CADAHD010000420.1 GCA_902787595.1 uncultured Lachnospiraceae bacterium | reverse complement strand
CAATGGTAATATGGCAGATATAACATTTATGTTTGATACCGACAGGCTTTCGGTATATATTAACGGGCGCCTGCTTGGGGAATATGATTATCAGGCAGACAGAAATGATGAGGATCAAAGCATTCAGACAGATATATACTGCAGGAATGGCAGGATAAGTGAATTGCATTACAGTAGAGGTTACAAGTCTGATGGGCAGCTGACAGCGATCCTTACAAAAGATGACGGCAGTACACAAGAACTTAAGTTTAATACGGGATCGGAAGAAAAGCTTTATATAATAAATGATGACGGTGATACTTATCCGCATTTCGAATTTTAAAAAGTATTTGACAAATCCCGCAAGTTTACATAGAATTACATACGTTGGGCGATGAAGGTACGTGAGTACGTAAGAGGTAATGAAAGACAGAGATGAGGTGTCACCGGCTGAAAGCACTTCACATGAGCCTTACGGAAGTTTCAGTACCGGAGCTTTCCGGCGAAAAGCATAAGCGTTAAGCCGGATGTTCGTGTAGCAGACCTTTACACAAAGAGAGTGCATGGAGATATCCATGAAATAGGGTGGTACCGCGGTATATTATCGTCCCTTGTAAATGTACAAGGGGCGTTTTTTTATGCGTCTTATTGCATCTCGAAGAAAGGAGTTATCATGAAAGATAAGATCGAGAAAATTTTATCTGAAGCCAAAGAAAGGATCACGGGAGCTTTAGCCGAAAGCGAACTGCAGAAGGTCAGAAGCGAGATCGTAGGTAAGCAGGGAACATTATCGCTGCTGCTTAAGGAACTTCCTACGGTGGAAGTATCATTAAGACCCGAGATGGGCAAGATCCTTAATCAGGCAAAGAACAAAGTCACGGAACTGATCGAAGAAAAGAGGATGGAGCTTAAGCTTAAGGCGTCTGAAGTCTCACCTGATTTTGACTGCAGCGTTCCCGGCGTTATGCCCCGCAACGGCGGCCTTCATCCCATCACACAGATGTGCTACGATCTGAATGATGCATTCAGGTCTATGGGATTTGAAGTCTTCCAGGAGGATGACATCACCAGCGAGCTGTATGCTTTTGATAAACTGAATTTCCCTCCCAACCATCCTGCGCGTGAGAGCATGGATACATACTGGCTGGAAGGACACGACAGCGGCAGTACAAATGAGAAACTCTGCTTAAGGCCTCATCTTACCGGCGGCAGCGTGCGTTATATGCAGACGCATAAGCCCCCTTACCGCTTTGTATATCCCGGACGTGTATACCGTAACGAGACTACGGATGCGCATCATGAGAGAGCTTTCTTCCAGTACGAAGCGCTGATCGTAGATAAAGACATAACTTTTACATCAGGTAAGGTTCTTATAAAGAGCATCTTGAGTAAAGTATTCGGCACCGATGTGCCCGTACGTATGAGATCCGGTTTCTTCCCCTTTGTGGAGCCCGGTTTTGAGATCGATATGCAGTGCCAGGTATGCGGCGGTAAAGGCTGCAGCGTCTGCAAGCATGTGGGCTGGATAGAGGTAATGCCCGGAGGTTCGCCTCATCCCAATGTACTGCGCGCGGCAGGTCTGGATCCCGATGAATACACCGGTTTCTATGTAAATATCGGTCTCGACAGACTGGTCATGATGCGTTACGGTGTGGATGATGTCCGTCTGTTCCACAGCGCGGATCTCAGATTCCTTTCACAGTTCAGATAAGGAGGCAAAGATGAAACTTTCATTATCATGGATAAAAGATTATGTGGCACTTCCCGATGATACGGATCTTAAAAAGCTGGCTTACGACCTGACCATGGATACCGTTGAGGTGGAAGATGTTGAATATATCGGCAAGCGTTTTGAGAATATGCTCGTTGGTGTTATCAAGGAGGTAAATCCTCATCCCGATGCAGACAAGTTAAGAGTATGTATCGTTGATATAGGCGACGGTGAGGATAAGACCATCGTATGCGGCGGCATCAATCTGGCTGTGGGCATGCGCGTGGCTGTATCCGTTCCCGGCGCAGTGGTCCGCTGGCACGGTGAGGGCGAACCAGTAGTGATCAAAAAGTCCAAATTAAGAGGCGTTGAATCCTACGGTATGATATGCGCTTCAAGCGAGATAGGTTTGGGAGATCTGTTCCCCGCTGCTGAAGAAGCGGAGATACTTGATCTGTCTGCATTTGACGTGCCTGCAGGTACACCCATTGCAGAGGCTCTGGGACTTGATGATGTACTGCTCGAGATCGATAACAAGTCAATGACCAACCGCCCCGACCTTTGGGGACATTATGGCATCGCCCGCGAGATAGCTGCTTTATACAAGCTGCCTCTTAAGAAATTCGAGCCGGCTGCTATTGATGTGGCTTCTGATTTTAATGTTGAGATAA
>CADAHD010000419.1 GCA_902787595.1 uncultured Lachnospiraceae bacterium | reverse complement strand
AACTGCGTGTATCGGCCGGTGAAGAAAATGCCGAAGTCTTCAATGCTTTAAAACTGCTGCTTAAGGATGGATCCCTGAACAGACGCATAAAGGAAATGATCGCAAGCGAAAAGATCTGTGCGGAATATGCCGTGAGTACGGTCTGCACCGATATAGAGCGGTCCTTTTCGGAGATGGATGATGAATATATACGGCAGCGCAGCGCGGATATCAGGGATATTTCCCAGCGGCTGCTGAAGATACTGAGCGGCTGTCCGGATACACTGTCCGATATAGCTGACAGCTCCCTTATCGCCGCATCTTCTCTGTCCGCCTCCGATATAGCTGCTGCGGATAAGTCAAAGATACTGGGATTCATAACGGAAAAAGTCTCCTATGATTCACACGCCGCCATCCTTATGCGCGCCATGAACGTCCCCGCACTGACCATGGTCCCCGCAGACCAAAACCTTGACGGGCACTTTGCCGTGATAGATGCCGGCAGCGGAAGCCTGATCATCGATCCCGATGAGGATACTATGCTCAGGGCAAGATCAGCGATAAAAGAAACCGGACTAAAAGCACTTGAACTAAATGAGCTAAAAGGCAAGGCAGCCGTGACAAAAAGCGGCCGGCAGATCCGGCTTTATGCCAACGTCGGCAGCCTCTCCGATATAGAAACGGCGCTTGATAACGATGCCGAAGGCGTGGGCCTGATGCGCAGTGAGTTTATTTATCTGAACAGCAGCCGCCTGCCTTCCGAAGAAGAACAGTTTGAGATATATAAGGCTGCCGCAGCCGGGTTAAATCCCAAGCCTCTGATACTGCGCACTGCGGATCTTGGGTCCGATAAAATGCCCACATATCTTGAAGCCTCCGCAGAGACCAATCCGGCGCTTGGCATACGCGGCATACGTTTAAGCTTACAGCATCCCGATATGTTCACCGCCCAGCTGCGTGCGGCTTACAGGGCATCTGCTTTCGGTAATATAGCGATAATGCTTCCCATGATCACAAGTTTAAACGAAGTGCTGGAATGTAAAAGGATAGCGGATGAAGTAAAGAATTCTCTGCGTAATGAAGGGAAAGACTTTGATGAAAACCTTAGATTCGGGATCATGATAGAGACTCCCGCTGCGGCGCTCATAAGTGATCAGCTTGCCAAAGAAGTTGATTTCTTCAGCATAGGGACTAATGACCTTACACAGTATACGCTTGCTTGCGACCGTCTGGCAGCACCTTCGGATATAACGGCGCCTTTCGATCATCCGGCGGTATTGGAACTGATCCGCCTTACTATAGAAAACGCCCACCGCGCCGGCATAAAAGCGGGTATCTGCGGCGAAATGGCTGCAGATACCCGTCTGACACAAACCCTTATTTCTTTGGGAGCAGACTCACTTTCCGTCTCTCCGTCATTTATACTGCCGCTTAAAATGACGATCCTCAACCTGTAAGATGCCTGCTCTGCGCCCCGCTGTTTGCCGGATCGTCTTTTTTTGGGCCGCCGCTTTTAATCGTCCCTCTCCACGGTTTCCATCAGTCTGAGCTTGTGCAGGTTCATCACATGCATACGGTCGATCTTTGCTTTGATCTCTTCATCCCCGCACACACCCTCAAGTATATAATCATCCAGCATGTCATAAGTGAACCCTATCTTATCCTCATCACTGAGACCGCACAGCCCGTCCGACGGAGTCTTATAGATCAGCTCATGCGGTACACCCAGCACTTCGCCTATGGCGCGTACCTCACGTACCGTGTAATTCTGAAAGAGTGATACATCTCCCGCCGCATCACCGTATTTGGTGCTGTATCCTATATAATCCTCGGAACGGTTACAGGTATTTATGACCCTGCCTCCGCACGGCAGCGACTGTGCCACGGCATAAAGCGTTGCCATACGGATACGGGGCGGTGTATTTATCTTTGCGTCTGTTCCCAGCTCACGCTTTATCGCATTCCCGTTAAGATCCGTGGCGCTTAAGAACGAATCCTTAAATCCGTCCGTAGCGGATTTTATATTTATGATGCTGGCGTTGATCTTTAAGAATTCACATACTTTCTTTGAATCCGCGATATCCGCCTGCTCACCGTCAGGCATCAGCACACCGTATACACGCTCCGGCCCCAGGGCTTCGCACAGTATAGCTGCAGCTATGGTAGAATCCTTGCCGCCGGAGATACCTATTACCGCTCCGGCCCGCGGCCCGTTATTTTCAAACCACTGCCTTATCCAGTTTACTATCCTGTCTTTTTCTTTTACCGCATCAAAAGCTTTTCCCATAACATCACCTCACTACGGTCTGGTCGTATTTCATACGCCAGTCAATGCATCGCTTAAGATATTTGACATAATCGGGATTCTTGCACATTCCCTTTCCTTCA
>CADAHD010000418.1 GCA_902787595.1 uncultured Lachnospiraceae bacterium | reverse complement strand
CTTCAGTTCGTCGCCGTCCGCCTCGATCAGTATGGTGTCGCCCTGGGATATGCCGCCCGAGAGGATGAGCTTTGCCGCTAAGGTTTCCACCGTCTTCTGGATATAACGTTTAAGCGGACGCGCACCGTATATCGGATCATAGCCTTCATCCACGATCTGTCTGCGTGCCGCATCCGAAAGCTCTACGCTTATCTCTTTTTCCGCAAGCCTGCTGTTCAGATCATCCATGATCAGGTTTACGATACCGCCGATATTGTCCTTCGTCAGCGGCTTGAAGAGGATTATCTCATCCAGACGGTTTAGGAACTCCGGTCTGAAATGCAGCTTAAGCTGTGATTCTGCGGCATCCTGCGCCTCCTGCGTGATATTGCCTTCATCATCGATCCCTTCCAGCAGCGACTGCGATCCTATATTAGACGTCATTATCAGTATAGTGTTCTTAAAGTCTACGGTACGTCCCTGTGAGTCGGTTATACGCCCGTCGTCCAGCACCTGCAGCAGTATATTGAACACATCGGGATGTGCCTTCTCAACCTCATCAAAAAGTACTACCGAATATGGTTTGCGGCGTACGGCCTCGGTCAGCTGGCCGCCCTCGTCATAGCCCACATATCCGGGAGGCGCTCCGATGAGCCTTGATACGGAGTGTTTCTCCATATATTCACTCATATCGATACGCACCATATTGCTCTCGTCATCGAACAATGTAGCCGCAAGTGATTTGGCAAGCTCGGTCTTACCTACACCGGTAGGCCCCAGGAACAGGAACGAACCTATGGGCTTTGAAGGATCCTTTATACCTGCCTTGGATCTGATAATAGCCTCGCTCACCTTGGTGACAGCCACATCCTGGCCTATCACGCGCTTATGCAGCTCTTCGTCCAGGTGCAGGGTCTTGTTGCGCTCGCTTTCATTTAATTTGCTTACCGGGATGCCGGTCCAGCGTGATATGATACGGGCTATCTCCTCATCGGAAACGTTTTCGTGCACCAGGCGGTTATCCTTCTTGCCTGCGATCTCCTCTTCCTGCTCAAGGGCACGCTTAAGCTCCGGCAGCTTGCCGTAGGAAAGTTCCCCGGCCTTTTCGTAATTGCCTTCACGCTGGGCTATCTGTATCTCGTTATTTACGCTTTCTATCTCCTCACGGATGCGGGAGACCTTGTCGACTGCCGCCTTTTCGTTCTCCCACTGGGCCTTGGCTTTTTCAAATTCTTCCTTTTCACCGGCCAGTTCTTTCTGCAGATCCTCCAGGCGCTCACGGCTTAAGTTATCGTCTTCCTTCTTAAGTGCGGCCACCTCGATCTCCATCTGCATTATGCGCCTGCTGGCCTCATCCAGCTCGGTCTTTATCAGTGCGCAGGCCTCATCCACCAGATCTATCGCCTTATCGGGCAGGAAACGGTCGGTGATATAACGGTTCGAAAGCACCGCTGCGCTGACCAGCGCATTATCCAGTATCTTTACGCCGTGGTAGACTTCATAACGTTCCTTAAGGCCACGCAGTATCGATATGGTATCCTCCACCGTAGGCTCATCAACCATAACAGGCTGGAAACGCCTCTCAAGCGCGGGATCTTTTTCTATATATTTCCTGTATTCGTCAAGCGTAGTGGCACCTATACAGTGCAGTTCGCCCCTGGCCAGCATGGGCTTTAACATATTGCCGGCGTCCAATGCTCCGTCGGTCTTTCCCGCACCCACGATGGTATGCAGCTCATCGATAAAGAGGATTATCTGTCCGTCACTCTTCTTTACTTCCTCAAGCACTGCTTTAAGGCGCTCCTCAAATTCGCCTCTGTACTTGGCACCCGCAACAAGGGCTCCCATATCCAGGCCGAATATCTTCTTATCCTTAAGACCGCCGGGAACATCTCCGCGTACGATACGCTGTGCCAGTCCCTCAACCACGGCCGTCTTACCGACGCCGGGCTCACCTATCAGCACGGGATTATTTTTTGTCTTTCTTGAAAGGATACGGATCACATTACGTATCTCCGCATCACGGCCTATCACGGGATCCAGTTTCTGCTTTCTGGCTTTTTCGACCAGGTCCTGTCCGTATTTTTCCAGTGTATCGTAGGTGGCTTCGGGGTTATCGGACGTCACTCTCTGGTTCCCCCTTACGGTCTGGAGCGCCATCAGGAATCTTTCCCTGGTAAAGCCGTACTCGGTAAACAGCGCCTTTATCTCTTTATTGGGGTGAGCTATCATGGCCAGCATAAGATGCTCCACGGATACATACTCATCGCCCATGGCTTTGGCTTCATCCTCTGCACTTATCAGTACTTTATTAAGGTCTGCTCCTATACGCAGATCACCGCCCTGAACCTTTACTCTCTTAGCCAGTGCCTGCTCCGCCCTGTCCTTAAAGTGTTCGGC
>CADAHD010000417.1 GCA_902787595.1 uncultured Lachnospiraceae bacterium | reverse complement strand
TCTTTTTCTTCTTTAAGCTCTGCACCATCCCTGGGACCAATTATGTTATCCGCCGCAGCATCATCGAGCAGGTCGGCGGCTGGGATGTAAAAGCGCTGAGCGAGGATACAGAGATAAGCTTCCGTATCTACCGCATGGGCTACTATATCAAACTGCTGCCGCAGGCTGTCACCTGGGAACAGGAGCCCCATCTGCTGCCCATATGGTTCCGCCAGCGCGTCCGCTGGGCCAAGGGCAATGTATATGTTATGATCAAAAACTTTAAATACACTTTTGACCGTCAGGCCGGCGCCATGCGTATGGATACCGTTTATTACGCGCTTATCTATTCGATCATGCTCACCTCCCTGGTCGCTTCGGACTTTATATTCCTGGGCGGCATGCTTGGCATCATACATGTCAAGCTGGGCGGCTTCTCTCCCGCCCTTTGGGGAATGGCCATACTGGTCTTTGTTGTGAATGTAATGCTCACACTCTCTCTGGAGAAAAATGAGTTTAACATAGAATCATTAGGTCTGGTCTTTTTGATGCTGTTTACCTACGCAAAACTCTGGGTCATCGTCGTGGTAAAAGCCATCTGGGATTCAGCGATGGACGCCATCTTTAAGCGTGAAGTCAAATGGGACAAGACCGTACGATATGTTGAGGAAGGAGATAAAAAATGAAAAAGAAGATCCTGGCAGGCCTGCTCATAGGAGCACTATTATGCCTCCCCAAGATGAATGCTTACGCAACGGGGGAAGACGATCCGTTTATCGAAGAGACGCAGGATGTGGAAGAAGCGGATGAAGAAACCGATGAGGATGAAGACGGGGAAGATCAGCCGTTCATACCTGCAGACGAAGTGCTGATAAGCGATTACGTGCTCTCAAGCAGTCCCGAAACTGCGGGTGCGCCTATCACGGTACGTCCGGAAACGCCTGACTGCGACTATACAAAGATATTCCGTTTTTCGGAAGATTATCTGATGCACGGAATCTTTGAAAGAAATGATTTCTTCTTCAAGACGGCCAATTACTGGGACACCAAATACGCTTTTGCCCAGATCGAGTTTACCGTCAGCCCGCTTATACAGGACGTTCCCGCATCGCTTACTTTCTTTGTGAACGACCGTCCCGTATATTCCTGTCATGTTGATTACCGTGACGGCGCTTCCCAGGTTTGCTTCGTAAGCATCCCCGTGGAATACTTAAAGGACGGCTATAACGAGTTCTCCATTACGGGCTTTGTGCGCATCTATGATGAGAGATACACAGAACAGGATTAAATATTATCCTTATCCTCTGCTTTCAACCATGGATGAGACCGGAAAGGATCTGACCGTATATGTTCCGGATCAGGCCATCGAAGATGAGCTGTGCGCCGCATTTCTCCTTCGCGCCGGCTTAAGCAACGATACTACAGATGAAGATCACATACGCTTTACCACTCTTTCAAACTATAAGGAAGGCGAAGGCAACGCCCTTATCGTGGCACAGCGCAGCCTCCTTCCTGAAAATGTTGTAAAGAACATGCCCGATACCAACAAGAACATCGCCGCAGGCGCTCTGCTCTATATGTACGGGGATGAAAAGAAAGGCCACACTCTGGTGCTCACCGCCCAGACTCCCATCGACCTGATGGAAGGTGCTGCAATGCTGATGGATGAAGACCGCGTGTCACAGGAAAAGAACGACTGGGCTTACGTTCCCTCCGGTTCTTCCAAACAGGTTCTGACCAACCGTTCCTTAAGCGCCCTTATCGAAAACGGTACTACCTTAAAAGCAATAACCGACCGTGAAGGTCTTGAATTCATCGGTCCTTTCCACCAGGAGACCTCGATATACCTGCCCTTCTCCGGCGGCTTTATCCTGGGTGAAGGCGGAAAGATCGACCTCAAACTGCGTTACAGCGACAACCTTGATTTCGACCGTTCCATGATAACAGTATACTGGGGCGATACTCCCATCGCCAGCAAGAAACTGGACCGCGAAAAGGCAGACTCCGATACTTTCTCCTTCCTTATGCCTTCGGATGTTGTGGGTACACACGCTTCCGCGATCCGCATAGCATACGAACTTGAGATCAAGGATCTTTACTGTACACACCGTGCAGACGAGATGCCCTGGGGCTATGTAAGCGGTGATTCCACCTTCTTCCTGCCCGCAGGCAACAGCTCCACCTATGACCTTTCGCTCCGCCCTTATCCTTTCCAGTCTCTGGGGCTCTTCAATGACCTGGCTGTGGTTGTGCCGGATAACATGACGGAAGCCGAACTGACAGCCCTTGGCCGCACCGCCGCTCTGCTGGGCGCAAACCTTTCGCCTTACGGAAACCTTGAAGTATGGAAGGCATCGGAATACCAGGCCGAAAGCAAAAACTGCAACATCGTTACCATAGGCAAATGGAGCGACAATGTCCTGCTGCAGAAGCTCAACGATAAATTAAGCTTTAAGTACAACGAAGACGGCAGCAGCTTTATCAATAATTCACAGCTCATAATGAACGAGGATTACGCAAAGGAGATAGGCGTGCTGCAGATCATCCGCTCCCCTTACCAGGAAGGCCGCGCGATACTCTGTGTCTGCGCCGCTAATGACGAAGCGCTTTTAAATATCGACCGTTTCTGCCAGATACAGGAAAACAACTGGACTCTTTCCGGCGACGCTTTCCTTATCGACAGCGAACTAAATACAAAGAGCTTTAAGTTCATGGAAGAACAGGCTCTGCAGAAAGTAACCTTAAAAGACGAGCTTGCCAGAAACAGAGACGCTGTGCTCTTCACTCTGGTATCAACCCTTGCAATGTTTTTGATCCTGTTAGGTATTATATTTATCCTGCTGCGTTACCGTAAGAACCGCCGCGAGGAGGAGAAATAGTGAAACTGCAAAAAAACTTCTTTTTCATGTTTGCAACATTGATCTTTATACTGTCGGTGTTATTCTCTGCCGCCTGTGTTATAGGGCGGCTGGGAGACGGACAGGAATACCCGTACTATCTTAAAGGGCTTTCCGTTCTGATCTTTGTAGGCCTGTCGGTAGTCATACTGCTCTTTGGCATGCTCTGGGCGCGCCTGGATATACGCCGCCGTCTTACGGAGCTGCCCGTTCCGGCGCTTATCGCCGAGAGCCTTTGCGCTGCGCTTTTTCTTATCACAGGACTGATACTGCGCGTATGGGTAATAAAGAATTTCCCTATGGCTCCGGAATCCGATTACCGCACTTATTATGAGCTGGCCGGTCTTATCAGCAAAGGAACTCTCCTTAAAGACGGTCCAGGGTATTGCGATTATGTTTCAATGTTCCCTCATGTTTTCGGTTTTCCTGCAGTTTTATCCGTTGTATTCGGCATTTTCGGCAGCAGTGTCACAACTGCGCTCATCTTCAACCTTTTCTGCAGCATGGGAAGCTGCGTGCTGGTATGGCGCATTGTACGCATCCTTTCCGGCAGGGTAAGCGCTCTCTTTGCTCTGATGCTGGCTGTACTCTGGCCTTCGCAGATCCTGTACAGCAGTTTTGTTGCAAGCGAACCGCTGTTCACTTTCCTGCTGCTGCTCGCTGTACTTTTATTCGTGATGTCTCTTAAAGAGACGCCTTTTAAAGAGGCGCATCCCTGGACCTGCACGATAGAACTGGTGCTCCTGGGATTCGTCCTGGC
>CADAHD010000416.1 GCA_902787595.1 uncultured Lachnospiraceae bacterium | reverse complement strand
TACGGGGTGCGGCGCCCGAATTCAATCGAAAAATACTTTTCGGGGCGCATTATTTTGTACAAGCTTAACAAAATCCTTAGGCAGGTCAAGCAGGATCTTCCGTCCGCCTTCATATATCATTGCATAAGGCGGTTCTTCCCTGGAGCTGTCCATGCTCCAGTAGTTGACTTCCTTAAGATCCCTGTTTTTAAACTCTCCCAGTCTGTAGGAATTTGACGGTGCCAGGATCTCCATCTTATCAATATCAAAAGTCTCGAGATCCTTGCGCTTTTCCTTTGCCATTATCTTGGAAACCGTGATAGTTTTATCACAGTATAAATACTCATATTCAATATCGGTAAGGGGGAAGATCAGATAACGATAGAGCATCGCCAAACCCAGGCCAACCATGATGCTAAACGCCGGGGAAAAGAAAAATACGGCAATGGTAGCCGCCGCAATAAGCCCTATGCTCCCGAATTTGAGTATCAGATCCTTGGGCTCGGTGTTCTTCTTAACCAGATGCTCCATGTAAGCGTCCATCACACAACCTCTCAGTCAATGAATTCTGTTTATAATATCATATAGACGGATAATCTTCAAGAAGAAAATTGACGGGGCGCCATGCGCTGTGATAACATAGCGATGGTAAAGAGCCGCGAATAAACATTTTTAAAGAGGTTCGCAAACGGCCGGTCCCGGCTCACTAAAACGTTCCCGGCTCCCGACCGTTATGCGAACCTCAGATATATTTTTTTCCGCGGTTATACATATTAGTTATCACAGTGCAGGCTAAAAGGGGACGCGCAGCCTTAGCCTGTAATGCTGCAAACCTGTGTAATCTCTCTCCGCGGCATTACTATATGTGTTATCACAGTGCAGGCTAAATAGGGCTGCAAGCCTTAAATCGACTGCGGGGCTTTGATGGGGCTGCAAGCCTTAAAGGGGCTGCGGGGCTTTGATCCGCGCGATAGATAAGGAGTTTTTATGAAGGAACAGTTATATACGATACCGTTAAATGATGCCGTTAATGCGGGCGATGAATGCCCCTTTTGCTTTGTTGAAAGGTCACTGGAGCAGGATTCGCTGGATTTCGTACTGGGCAGCTGCGCTTCCTATATGGAAAGCGATGTACGCGCGCTTACCGATGCACAGGGCTTCTGCCGTGAGCACTTTAAAAAGATGTTCGATTACGGAAATACCCTGGGAAACGGCTGGATCTTAAAAACTCATTTTATGAAGACCAGGAACGACCTGGATAATGAGATCAAGCGCTTCCGTCCCGGCAAAGTGAGCCTTGCCGATAAATTAAAGGGCAAGGCCGCTTCCAACAGCATAGTCAACTGGGTGCGCGCACGCGAGGAATCCTGCTATGTATGCCGCCATTCGGAAGAGATCTACGCCCGCTATATCGATACTTTCTTCGTTATGTTTAAGGATGATGAAAACTTCCGCAGCCGTGTCGCTGCAAGCAAAGGCTTCTGTATCACTCACTTCGGAGATCTGTGCGCTGCTGCCGACGCCAAATTAAGCGGCCCCCAGCTGGACGCTTTTTATGAGATGATCTTCCCTCTTATGCAGAAGAACCTTGACCGTCTGCAGGAGGATGTGAACTGGCTGATTGAGAAATTCGATTACCGTAATGCGGACGCCGACTGGAAGGAATCAAAGGACGCCGTCCAGCGCGGCATGCAGAAATTAAAGGGCGGATATCCTGCGGATGCGCCGCTGAAAATGAAGAAGTAAACAAACTAAAAGGGCTTCCGAGGAAGCCCCTTTTCATATCCCGGGTCCTTCCGGACCTCTCTGTCATACCAAGCCTTCCCTGTCATTCTGAGCCTTCCCTGTCATTCTGAGCGCAGCGAAGAATCTTATTCCTCGCTGACAGCATTCCTTATCACCTCGTCCGACACTATCTTTCCGTCGGAAATGGTGATGATACGGTCGGCCATCGCCGCGATGCTCTCATCATGTGTTACCAGTATCATGGTCTGCGAAAACTTCCTGGCGCTGTTTCTTAAGAGCGTCATTATCTCCATCCCAGTAGCCTTATCCAGATTACCGGTAGGCTCATCTGCCAGTATAAGTGCGGGATGATGGGCATAGGCCCTGCCTATTGCCACTCTCTGTTTCTGGCCGCCTGATAGTTCCTCCGGCATATGATAGCGCCGCTCTTCCAGCCCCAGCATAATAAGAAGCTTCGTCATATTTTCCTCTTTCATGCGTATGCCGTCCAGGCGTACCGGTATCTCGATGTTTTCTTCCACATTAAGCACAGGGATAAGGTTATATTCCTGGAATATAAAGCCTATCTTTCTCCTGCGGAACTCCGCGCGCTGCTTTGCTTTCATGCTGTGCACGTCTTCCCCGTCCAGCACCACGCTGCCGAAGGTAGCCGAATCTACGCCGCCCA
>CADAHD010000415.1 GCA_902787595.1 uncultured Lachnospiraceae bacterium | reverse complement strand
GTCTGTCCGAATATGCTGCTGCAAGACCTTCTGCAGAGTATCATGACAAGAAGGACGCTAACGATCACGGCGTATGGAATATCAAGGTTGACATCGCTCTTCCCTGCGCTACCCAGAACGAGCTTAACCTGGATGACGCAAAGGCACTGGTTGCTAACGGCGTAAAGGCTGTTTGTGAAGGTGCTAACATGCCTACTACTCTGGAAGCTACCGAGTATCTGCAGGCAAACGGCGTATGGTTCGTAGGCGGCAAGGCTGCCAATGCAGGCGGTGTTGCTACTTCCGCACTGGAGATGAGCCAGAACTCCGAGCGTCTGTCATGGAGCTTCGAAGAAGTTGATTCCAAGCTGCAGGGCATCATGGTCGGTATCTATCACGCTATCGACGATGCTGCTAAGAAGTACGGCAAGGAAGGCGATTATGTAGCAGGCGCAAATATCGCTGGCTTTCGCATTACTGTATAATATACCGCCGGGAGAGAAAAGGTACATGCTGTTTAATTCATTGCAATTCCTGATATTCTTCCCGGCGGTCCTCTTATTGTATTATATCCTGCCGGGGATACTCAGAAAGCCGTGGCTTCTGGCCGCCAGCTATTTTTTTTATATGTGCTGGAGACCGGAGTATGCGCTTCTTATTTTATTCTCGACAGTAGCAACTTATGCGGCGGGGCTTGTTATAGAGCGTTTTCCCAAAGGGAAAAAGGCGGCTCTGGCAGCAGTCATAATAATGAATCTTGCTGTTTTGTTCTTCTTCAAATATTTTGATTTTGCTTTATCGAATTTAAACTCAGTACTTGCAAAACTGCATCTGCAGGCGGTCTCCAAGCCTTTTGATCTGCTCCTGCCCGTGGGTATATCATTTTATACCTTCCAGAGTCTTGGTTATTCCATAGATGTGTACAGGGGCAATATCAGGGCAGAGCGGAACTTTCTGGATTATGCGCTGTTTGTAAGCTTTTTTCCCCAGCTGGTGGCCGGGCCTATCGAAAGAAGCGGGAGCCTGCTGAAACAGGTTAAGGAGAGCGGGAAAAAGCGTCTGTGGAATTATGACGGCATAGTATCCGGGCTTGGCCTGATGCTCTGGGGTTACTTTATGAAGATGTGCATAGCGGACCGTGTATCCATTCTTGTGGATACTATATATACAAATGTGCATGCAATAGGAACTGTTGAGGCGCTGGCGGCGGCAGCCGGCTTTTCTCTGCAGATATATGCCGACTTTGCGGGGTATTCTGCCATAGCCATAGGAGCGGCCAGGATGATGGGCTTCAGTCTTATGGAGAATTTTAATGCACCCTATTTTGCGCAGAGCATATCGGAGTTCTGGCGCCGCTGGCATATTTCTTTAAGCACCTGGTTCAGGGATTATGTTTATATTCCTCTTGGAGGAAACAGAAAAGGGAGGATACGCAAGTATTTTAATCTGATGGTCACTTTCCTCACCAGCGGACTCTGGCACGGAGCTTCATGGTGTTACGTATTCTGGGGCGGCCTGCACGGAATCTATCAGATAGCGGGGGATCTGTTAAAACCTGTAAGGGAGAAGATCCTGGATCTTTTCAAGACAGACAGAGAGGCCTTCAGCTATAAGCCTGCTTACCGGCTTTGCATGGATATTTTTCCGTGCCGGCTCCATGAGTCTGGCGTTCAGATTTATAAAGCGCATGTTCACGCGGTTTAACCCCTGGGTGATATTTGATGAGAGCATTTTTGGCTGGGGACTTGACCGCAGGGAAATGGGGATACTGATCTTTGGCGTATTGCTGCTGTTTGCGGTATCCGTGGTAAGGGAAGTAAAGAAGACCGACATAGGCATATTTATGATGAAGCAGAATCTCTGGTTCAGGTGGCTGGTGTATATTTTCCTTATAACTGCTGTAGTGGTCTGGGGAGAATACGGAGCCGACTTTGACTCTGCGCAGTTTATATATTTTGATTTTTAGGGATAAAGGATGAAGAAAGCGGTAAGGGTTATATGTTTCATAACGCTGTGTTTCCTGTGGCTGTCAGCAGTGTACGAAGTGCTGCGCTGGAAGGATACGCACGGAGACTATATCTCATCGGTCACGGAGCTTAAGTATACTCCTGATGATACGGTGGATGTTGTTTTTGTGGGCAGCTCTCATGTTTATGCGGGAATTTATCCTTCCTATATGTGGAGTGACTGGGGGATATCCGCCTTTAATGTATCCATTTCAGGAATGGACAGGGATTCGGCATACTATTATATGAAACACATGTTTAAGACCCAGTCGCCCAAAGTGGCTGTGGTTGATATGTTTGCGCTGTCATTTGATAAGCACGAGCATATCGGAAATGTATATCGCAATTATCTGTCGCTGCCTTTATCAAAGGACACGCTTCCCCAGCTTAAGGCATATGCTGCAAAGGACGAGAGCGTATCCGCAAATATATATGATTATGTGGCGCGCTGGCCCATCATCCATACCAGGTACCGTGAGCTTACCCGTTATGATTTTGACCTGGATGCGCCCAATTACTTTGCCAGGGGAGAATATCTCAATTGGGAATCCATGCCCACCTGGCTGTACAGACCGGATGAAGCATCGCCTAAGATGTTTCTCTCTGATCAGGAAAAGTGGCTGGATGATCTGCGCAGCCTGTGCGCGGAGAATAACTGTGAACTTGTTTTTATGTCGCTGCCATTCCATTCCTATGAGGATGAGCAGCAGTATATAGACCATGCCGTGGTTTATGCGGATGAATACGAAATACCGATATTTGACTTTAACCGCATGACGGACGAGCTGGCCATAGATCCCGAGACGGATTTCTTTGACGAGACTCATGTTAATGCTCTGGGAGCAAAGAAACTTTCCAGATTCATGGCAGACTGGCTTGATAATACCTATGACCTGCCGGACCACCGCGGAGAAGCGGGTTACGAACAGTGGGATCTGGATCTGAAGTATTATGAGCATCGCAGGGATGGAGATGCAATGGCCGGATCGTATGATATGTATGAGTTCCTTCCCATGATGCTGCGTCTTGACGATACCGTATCAATATTGAATATTTATAATGATAATGAAGAATATGATCCGCAGAAGTATGAAATACTTACGGAATATGGCCTGACAGAGGATGATCTGATGCGCGGCGGTATCTGGGTCCTTAAGGATCAGGTGATATACAGAGCAGGGGATGAACCTTATCTGGAGGATCTGGATAAATATTCCACCTTAAGGATAGAGAACGGTACGATAATGATAAACCGGGGGATCTACAGTAAGGAACATCCGGGGCTTTCCGTCACCGTATATGACCGTTTTCTGAACCGGCTTATCTGCTATAAAGAGTTTTGATGATTTGACATCAATCCCCTGATTGATATAAAATAGACAGGTATTTTTTTGTGTATCCTGAAAGGATGTTATTATGTTCAAGAAACTTTTTTCTTATGTCAGGGAGTATAAGGCAGCGTCCATAGCTACCCCTATCTGTATGATATTTGAGGTATTGTTCGAGATCCTCATACCAATCTATATGGCATCTATAGTTGATGACGGTATCAATAAAGGGGATCTTAACCATATCTATGTTACCGGTCTCTTCATGGTGCTTCTGGCTATAGGTGGTCTGGTCAGCGGCATACTTGGCGGCGTTTTTGCGGCAAAGGCGGCAACGGGCTTTGCAAAGAATCTGCGTAAGGGCATGTTCGACCGCATCCAGACTTTTTCGTTTGCCAATATCGACAAGTTCTCAACAGCAGGTCTGATCACGCGTCTTACCACGGATGTTAACAATGTTCAGAATGCTTATCAGATGGGACTGCGCATGTGTTTCCGCGCACCCTTCAATATGGTGATGGCCATGACGGCCGCTTTTATCATATCTCCGAAGATAGCCAGCGTTTATCTTATCGCTGTTGTCTTTCTGGCTGTCTGCCTTTTCTTTATCATGAGATCGGCAATGAAATATTTTACCCAGGTATTTAAGAAGTACGATGATCTGAACAATACCGT
>CADAHD010000414.1 GCA_902787595.1 uncultured Lachnospiraceae bacterium | reverse complement strand
TCTTCAAAGCCTTTATCCAGAGCGTCAAGTATCAGCTCTCCCGTACCATAGCTGGTCGTATATAACGGATCCCTTTTTTCTGCAGGAACCAGTGTCAGGCCGGATGCTGCTGCCATCTCAATAACAGCCTGCTTTTCATTCAGCCGCCCATACGCTGCCTTGATCTCTTCCATCAAAGGGCCGTGTACGGTGACAGTGATAAGGCCTGCTCCGCTTCCGGCATCGGTACAGTCCAAAGCTCTCTTACCACCGTATATAGCAGCTTCATTATCCCCAGGTACAATAGCTTTCTTATCACCCGGTACAATAGCTTCCTTATCCTGAACATATCCGCGGCTGCGTAAGGCTGCGATCAGCGCGTCCACGGTCCCCTCTCCGCCGTCCGCTATCGGAACCGCAACACACTCAACTTCGCCAAAGACTTCTTTTGCCGCCTTTGTAAGAAGCTCTGCGGTCTCTGCGCTGGATAAGGAGCCCTTAAATGAATCCGAAGCAAATACGATCTTCATATATCTCTTCCCCGATGATCTGTCTTATCAGGCTTTTCTGATAAAAACCTCTGTCTTTCCCATTACATCTTTAAGAATTTCAATATCTGCCGTGACATCGCCTGTCTCTAAAGAATGGTTCGCCGCCTCATATACATGCATGGGCACATTCCGTTCTTTTGCTATACGTATTACCTCTTCAGGCACACACCAGGGATCGGCAGTGCCCAGAAAAGCTGCAGCATTTGCCGGATCATATTTAAAAGTATACTCAAGCGGTGTATATAATACATGCTTAAGCTTAGACGACTCACATATTCTTTTATCCTGAAGCATTTTAGCGTAAGCCGCGGCGATCACCGTTCCTACACTCTTCGAGATAAAAAGCACTTCATCAAATCTGCCATAATCCACATCCGATAAGATATCCTGCGCCTGCAGATACAATCCCTTAAAGGCTTCTTCCATCTTCTGCACATTTCCCCTGATATTCATATCTCCGTTATAAACATAATTAACGGCTATGCATTCATAAGCGTTTCGTTCAGCCAGCTTTCTCCCATAATATAATAGCGGCCTGTCGCAATTATACCCTATCCCGGGGAACAGTATTGCAAGTTTTGACATGATGCTAACTCCCTTATGTTATGATCCTCAACTAAATGGTGTCTGACCCCATGGTTTACTCTGTCTGTGCACTTGCTTTTTTAATATATTCTTCACGTATCTGCCGTATCTCGTCCTTCGGAATATTATCCATAACGGTGTCATACATATCACAAAACGCTTTTGTAGTAGGCACATATGCGCCGCAGGATTTCAGCAGTTTCTCATTCGGATCATAAAGATCCAGATATAAGCTCGAACCATCGCAGGCACCGTTATCGCCTTTGATATCCATAGTATACAGTTTATCTCTGTCAAGCGCCCGTTCTATTGCGCTGTATTGCTTGTCCGGAATCTTTAATGTATAAACCACTTCGTACTCCGGCCTATTGCTAAACATTGTCTCTGCTCTAGGCATCTCGACGATCACATCATGGTTAGTACATATGATCACATAGGCATTCACACAATCTTCCCTGGATCCCCAGCTGCTCCCGCCATACCTGAATCCGACCAGATATTTATCAGACATCTCCGGCGCTTTCGGGAAAAAGATCCCTAAAACGAGCCAGAGTATGATAAACAGCATGATCACACTCACCACAATGATATAGATCATCTTCCCGATCTTTTTATTTGAACTCTCCTCCAAGTATCTCTCCCTCCTTCACGATCCGCCTGTATTCTTTCATTCCTGCCCATCAAATACCGTTGTCTTCAGAGCATCCATATCAATGCCGTTATCCGTTCCGTAATACATATGCTCAAAATACCCGGTAAACAACTCCGCATCTTCTTCGATCACCGCATGACCTTCTTTATGGAAATGCACAACCAGATTATCCGCTATGCCTTCCTTCTCATAAAAGGCTCTGGCTTTCTTATAGCATTCCCACATGGCAGGCGCGTTCACCCAGTCCTCTCCCATGCATGCGGCGATGATAAAATAATACCTTTCCTTATCCATCGCGAGCTTCACAAGATTTTCCTGATCAATCGGTATCTCCGCAGGCGTTTTGTATTGCCGGAACGAATCGTTAAACCAGCCACGCTCAGCGTCAGACTGCAGGCAGCTTAGCGGCTCGTTTTGTCCGTAAGTATATTCGGAAGGCCCTCCCACTTTGCTCAGGTCATAAGTTCTTCCTTCCGATATAACGCTGTACAAAGCCAGACCTCCCGCGCCGGAGCAGGTCGGGATGCTCATACGGAATCTGTGATCAAAGGCTGCACACACCGCAGTGGCTTTCCCCCACCTGGATACACCCGTCACCATCGAGGCCTGCGGATCAAGCTTATACGCTTTAT
>CADAHD010000413.1 GCA_902787595.1 uncultured Lachnospiraceae bacterium | reverse complement strand
ACAGGAGCTAAAAACATGCTGTCATTTGAAAGTGATTATATTGAAGGTGCGCATCCGAAGATTTTAGCGGCGCTGGCAAAAACGAATATGGAATGCCTTTCGGGCTATGGGGCGGACGAATATACAAAATCCGCAAAAGAGAAGATCGCCGCTGCCTGCGCTTTGCCCGATGCGCAGATCGCATTTTTGACTGGCGGGACCCAGACGAATCAGATTGTAATCGACACGATGCTCCATCAGTATGAAGGCGTGATTGCGGCCCTGAGCGGACATGTAAACGTTCATGAGGCAGGCGCGATTGAATTTACCGGAAGAAAGGTTTTGACGCTTCCCTCTCATAATGGAAAAATCGATGCCGCGGAGCTTGACTCGTATATTGCTGATTTTTATAACGATGGAAATCATGAGCACATGGTCTTCCCGGGGATTGTATATATTTCCCACCCTACGGAATACGGCACCTTGTATTCAAAAAGTGAGATGACTGAAATTTCCAATGTCTGCCGTAAATATAAAATTCCGCTTTTTCTTGACGGGGCGCGGCTCGGTTACGGCTTGATGAGCAGGCAAGCGGATTTGGCACTCCCCGACATTGCGAAGCTCTGTGATGTGTTTTACATCGGCGGAACAAAGGTCGGAGCCTTGTGTGGGGAAGCCGTCGTCTTTACAAAGAAGAATATGCCGCTTCACTTTGAGCACCTGGTGAAAAAGCATGGTGCGCTTTTAGCGAAGGGGCGGCTTTTGGGTATTCAGTTTGACACGCTTTTTACGGATGATTTATATTACGAAATCAGCCGGATCGCGATTGACCGCGCGCAAGAGCTGAAAAGCCTGTTCCTCAAGAAGGGGTATGCGTTCTTTATAGATTCTCCGACCAACCAGCAGTTTGTGATTCTTGAAAACGACAGGCTCAAAGAGCTTCAGAAACATGTGAAGTTCAGTTTCTGGGAAAAATATGATGCGTCTCATACGGTCGTACGATTTGCGACGAGCTGGGCAACAACGCAGGAAAAAATCGCAGAACTGGAGAAGCTGTTGTAGGGCGGCCAGATATGTCAGAGCTTTCATTAAGACCTGCAAATTACGAAGACATCGAAAAAGAATGGCTTTTTGTAAAAGATATGCCGGAGGATGAGTTCTATCTTCGTGTTAACAAGGATAATCCTGCCTCGCTTCATGTGATGTTAAATAACGGCGGAAGGATAGTTTCCGAGAATGAGGATAAGTATTTTGTAAGGATAGACAATCCCGGTGTGAATTGATCATATTTGAAAGAGTTTTTGACATGAGTATTAATTTTGAGAAAGTCACAAGAGAAACTATAGAAACCGTCTGGAAGATGCAGCTTGAGGCATTTTCGGATCTTTTAAAGAAGTATCAGGATTATGAGACCAGCCCGGGAGCAGAAGCTTTTGAGAAGGTCCTGGCACGTTTTGAGCAGCCCTGGACAACATATTATTTTCTGGTCGCAGGAAGCGAAAGGGTGGGAGCTATACGTATAATCGATAAAAAAGACGGTAGCAGGAAAAGGATCTCACCTGTCTGGATAATGAAAGAGCACAGAAACAAAGGATATGCTCAGCAGGCCATCCTGGAAGCTGAAAGGATATACGGATCAGATAACTGGTGTCTTGACACCATCCTGCAGGAGAAAGGCAATCTTCATCTTTATGAGAAGATGGGCTATCATCAGACCGGAAAGACAGAGCGCATTAATGAGCGGATGGATATAGTTTTTTACGAAAAAGACTGACATGTTAAAAGAGAAGGAATAAGAAACGGTGGAATGATATGGAAATATATGATATCTCGCAGGAGGTTTTTGGATGCAAGGTCTTTCCAGGTGATCCCAGTCCTGTGAAAAAAACGATGCTCAGTATACAAAACGGTGATATATGCAATCTTACTGCATTTGAGATGTGTGCGCATAACGGTACACATGTGGATGCACCTTATCATTTTTTAAATGACGGGAAAAAGATAGATCAGGTCGATCTTGACAGGTTTATCGGCTATGCATATGTGACAGAACATGAAGGCGATATCGGAAAAGAAGATGCAAAAGCCATTTTGAAAAAAGCAAGAGAGTGCGATGAGAGAAGTGCTGAAAGGATCCTGGTAAAGGGGAATGCTACGGTCACTGTTGATGCCGCAAAAGTATTTGCCGAAGAAGGGATAAAGCTGTTTGGAAACGAGTCACAGACAGTCGGTCGCGAGGATGCACCGATGGAAGTACATCTTATAATGCTTGGCGCCCAGATAGTCCTGCTTGAGGGTATAAGGCTTGCTGATGTTAAGGAAGGAGCATATATCCTTCATGCAGCACCTTTAAATCTTGGCGGCTGTGACGGTTCACCATGCAGGGCAACGCTTATCAGAGAATGATATCAAACAAAAGAAAAG
>CADAHD010000412.1 GCA_902787595.1 uncultured Lachnospiraceae bacterium | reverse complement strand
AAAGGATCTTGGTATATTTGTTATATAACTCGGGCGCGTGCTTATTAAGCAGTTCATCGATAAGCATAGATTTTAAAATAACACACTTGATGTGATCTTCAATCCCTCTGTGTTTATCTATAACTGTGTTAAGTTTATCTATCGCCTTCTGTCCATAGTACAAAATATCACTGAAATCCTGATAATACAGGATAGTCTTCTCTTTACACTCACCAGGATCTGCGGCATCCGGCTTAATACTTTCAGCCAGCTTCAGTTTATTCTCCCATATGCCCCTGGTATCTTCTCCGGCAAATTCGCAGAGCTTCTCTATATATGCTTCCCTGATCATCTCCGATTGAAGGAGCACCTCATCCGCATTTATGACTCCGGGCACATTACAGTAATACTTCATATTATAGTACTGCGGATGATCATCACGATTAAAATCATAAGTACGGAACCAGGGAACATAGATCAGCCTGTCAGTGAAACTTAAAAGCTTATCGCTATAGAAGAAGGGCGGTACCGATGTGATCTCATTCCACTGATCATATGGATTCTGGATGTAAATAATATCCGGATGATGCAGTGCATAATCATACGCCTCATAATGTGTAATAGCCAACTCTTCCTGGTATTTTTCGGGATCGTACTGCATATCATATAATCTGCCAAGATAGTCTTTGTAATAATATGGAATAGGGACAATATAAACATCTGCATCCGGATCAGCCGCCCAGCGCCTGTATTCCGCTTCAAAAGCCTGCCAGTATTCCCCCTTAAACGGAAGAAAAAGGATCTCCTTTCTGTCTCTTATCTTTCTGCTCAATTCAGAAAAGATCTCATTAACTTCCAAACGCTTATCAGGAGTATCGGACAGGGACAGTTCATACAAAGCTTCACAGTATTTTTCAAGCAGGGATACTATATCATATCCCTCACCCTTTACCGTCTCCATATAGGTTCCAAGATCGATGGCCAGCTGCTGCAATCCATCACATATCTCTGCAATATCCTCTGTTCCGGCCGATGCATCATTCAATGCGTCCTGTAAGCCGTCCAGTTCCTTCAGGCATTCATTGACTACTGCTTTATATGTATCTTTATTATCCTCATCATCACAGCATACAGCTCTTCTATCCTTCAGCTCATCTGCATTCACCAGATATTCAGGCATATCAAAGCCCTGTATTGTTTTCAGTTCTTCCTGGGCCTTGGCAAAACAGGGATAACTGTGGGCTGCGGTCCCTCTGTATACTTTCATATAGTTTTTATAGTGTTTTCTTACTGCAGGTTCATAATATAAAGGAACCGGCATATTCCCCATTTCAAAAGGGATTTCTGCCCGGTCTGAATAATATAAAGCCGGAAGGATATAGAATTCATCATTCCAGATACCGCACGGCATCATCTGGACTATTTTCTCAGCTTTTTCCTTCTTTCCGACATAATAGGAAAACAATTCAACGGTCTTTATGTCAAGGAATCGTCTGATCTCATATTTATCCAGCCCTTCAGGAACGGTGATACCGACATTTTCCTCAATGCTTTTTAATCCGGCTTTGATCTCCTCATCCCCCGCATCACCTCTTATGATATCCCCTGAAAGTTTGAGAAGGAGCATAGCCTGTAATCTTACAAGCTCATGCTCCTTTTCATCGGGCGACATATAATCGATCTGAAAAACATCTATGCCGGCAATATACGGATAACCGTGAAAATCCTTAAGATGGTCTTCCTCAAAACAAATACGCGCCTTTGCTACCACATTGGCCAGATAATTGGTGTGATCATCCTTATTACTGTGATCATAGATCTCATATCCCTTCGGCAGCTTAGGAACGCCTTCATTTATGAAACGGATATAATCATCCCTGAGCATACAGATATCAAGATCATCATCCCAGGGAACATAGCCCCCGTGGCGTACTGCTCCAAGGAAAGTCCCCCAAGTAGCAAAATACTTTATCCCCAGTTCAGCGCATACCCGGTCTATTTCATTAAGCACACGAAGTTCCGCTCCCCATGCTTTCTTTACTGCTGAAGGAATATAGAATCCTTCACGAATCTCATCTTCAAAAAAGCTGTCCTTTAGTTCAAATCTGCTCAATTATCTTCCCCTAGATCACCGCATATAAAATGGTTTCATATCGGCTCAGCTGATAATGCCTGAGATAAAATTTATAATCACCGCAAAGGGACAAGATCAATTCCGGCAATTCAAAAATATCCTCAGGCTTATGATAAATGCTTATAGCCAGTTTGGGCTTGTATTTAATAATAGTTTCAGCTGCCCCGAGTATGGCATTATATTCAGCACCTTCAACATCCAGCTTTATAAATGTAACCTTTCCAGCATTTACAGTTTCATCGATAGCGGCGGTACGGATGGTATTCTTTACAATGCACTTTGTGCAGATGAGAAGAACCAGAAAG
>CADAHD010000411.1 GCA_902787595.1 uncultured Lachnospiraceae bacterium | reverse complement strand
TGGACGAAGACGAGATCATTAACTCCAAGATGACACAGAACGAAGCCAAGTATCCGGTGGAAAAAGCCAGAGGAAGCGCGGCAAAGTATGATCAACTGGAAGATGATAAGTAGACTTTCTCCGGATGGACATCGGTATTGTAAGAAGAAAATGAGAGGCAGAAAAATGTGGCTTTGGTTTGCATTGGGGTCAGCAGTATTCGCTGCTCTGACATCCATTCTCGCAAAAATCGGAATAGAAGGAGTAGGCTCCAACCTTGGCACAGCGATCCGTACGGTTGTGGTCGTCATTATGGCTTGGGGGATGGTATTTTTGACACATCAGCAAAGCGGATTAAAAGAGATCAGCCAGAGAAGCTGGATCTTCCTCATCCTGTCAGGCTGCGCCACCGGCATCTCGTGGCTGTGTTATTACAAAGCACTGCAGATGGGAGAGGCATCAAAGGTCGTACCGATTGATAAGCTGAGTGTGGTGATCACGTTGATCCTTGCTTTTGCATTCCTGCATGAAGAGTTTACGGTAAAAAGTCTGGCGGGCTGCATTTTGATCGGCGCAGGGACGCTGTTGATGGTACTCTGATTGATCCTGCGTTCCGATACGGAGGCATGTACTCAGGGGTGCTTCGAATGTGCGGAACGCCACAAGATTTCCGGGGCTCCAGATCAACGAAATCCGCTCGTGTGATCTGTGCTGTACGCGACTGTGCAGCAGCTGCCTTACTATTTAATTTTTAAATCATGTATATAATGTTTGGATTGGACTTTGCAATAGCCATGTGTGACAATAATGCCAGAAAAAGAAATCAGCCGCCTGGATGGCGGGCATACTAAGGAGGATTTTACCATGGCTAAAACACTGATCGCTTTCTTTTCAAGAGCAGACGAAAATTACTTCGGCGGTGCAATGAGATATGTAAAGGTCGGGAATACGGAGATCGTCGTAAATGATATGAAAGAAATGATCGACGCTGATACCTTCAGGATCGAAATGAAAAATCCCTATTCGCCGGTCTATATGACCTGCATCGATGAGGCCAAGAAAGACCTTCGGGCAAAGGCAAGGCCGGAGCTTGTCTCAATGCCGTCTTCCATTGATGAATATGACACAGTAGTCCTCGCGTATCCGAACTACTGGGGAACAATGCCGATGGCAATGTTTACCTTCCTTGAGAACTTCGATTTTTCCGGCAAGACGATCCTTCCGCTCTGCACCAACGAAGGCAGCGGCATGGGCAGCAGTGAGCGCGATATCAGGAAAGCATGCCCGGGCGCAGATGTAAAGAACGGCCTGTCTGTCACCGGAAGCGAAGCAGCCAATGCTGCCGGCCGCGTAAGAAAGTGGCTTGCGGCAAACGGACTGGCCTGAGGACTGCGGGGAAGTTTAACGATGGATGAAAAAGAACAGATCAAAGAAGTATACCGGACCTACTGGCGGTATATGATCGAAAACAGCTCAGATGGTGTAAATATAGTCTGCTTTTCTCGGGGCTGCCGGGGCAGCAGGGCTGGCAGCATAGTCAAACTCTTCTTTTGCGCGGTGGACCCAGCAGCTTGCAACACCAAGATCGGTTGCCGCAGGGGAACATACCTATGAACTGCAGGGTTAAGGGGTTTCTTATGCTGTGAGGCGTGGGACGCCGCCAGCTGTATGAGGCTTCAGTAATCCTCCGCTTCGGATCCCCATCTTCCGTTTTTGTAGAATAAAACAGATATAATTGTGGCAGCGGCCCATCCGATAGGCCATGCACACCATATGCCGGTTGCCCCAAGAGCAGTTTTTGACAGAATGATTGCCAGCATAACCCGCAGTATAAGGTCAGTAAAGGTGGCGATCATAAATTTTCCCATATAACTTGCGCCTCTTAATATTCCGTCAGCAATCAGCTTTGCCGATACGACGAAGTAAAACGGGGCAACGATATGTAAAAAGGAAAGTCCGGATGAGATCGCTGTTTCGGATGGCTCTTTCATAAACAGCAGCAGGAACTCTTTTCCGCATACCAGGTACAGTGTTACAAGTGGTATACAGAGCAGCCAGACCAGCTTAAGTCCGGCCTTAAAACCCTCCGGGATCCTTTTTAACTGACCGGCGCCTATGTTTTGAGCCGCATAATTTGACATCCCATTCCCGATCGTTGTAAATGACGTAATAACAAGATTATTGAGTTTAACTGCAGCAGAGTATCCGGCCATGACCCCCGGGCCAAATCCGTTAATGATTCCCTGTATGATGATATTGCCTACAGAGATAAAGCTCTGCTGCAGGATACTCGGGATGGCTATCCTCGCTATTCTTCCGCATATATCCCATGAGAAAAAGACAGATTTCTCATCTGTCTTAATGCTTTTCAGACGCTGAAATACCGTAAACAAGGCAAGTATACAACTGATCCCCTGGCAGATAAAGGTCGCCCATGCG
>CADAHD010000410.1 GCA_902787595.1 uncultured Lachnospiraceae bacterium | reverse complement strand
TTAAGCTCATAAACGATAATAACGGTCATGATGCCGGTGACGAATACTTAAACAGATGCTGCCATCTGATATGCAGCGTGTTTAAGCACAGCCCGGTGTACCGTATGGGAGGCGATGAGTTCCTGGCCGTGCTGCATGATGAGGATTATGACAGGGCAGAGGAACTGAGTGCGGACATGAAGAGCAGGATGAGCCCTTACTCCGATGAAATGCCTCTTCCCGATGATTATGTATCCATAGCCATGGGCATGGCAAAGTTTGATCCGGCAAAGGACAGAAGCGTGGCCGATGTGATGAAACGTGCCGACGAGAAGATGTATGAGGATAAGACACGCATCAAGAGCACAAAGGGAAAACCTGCATTATGAGTGAGGAAGTAAGATATAATGCTTTCATAAGCTACCGCCATTGCGAACCCGACAAGACCATCGCAAAGGCGCTGCACAGAAAACTTGAGAACTATCATATACCGAAAGAACTGCGTTCTAAGCTCGGCAGGAACGTGCTGGGAAGGGTGTTCCGTGACGAGGCGGAACTGCCTGTTACGGATTCCTTATCCGACGCCATCCTGGAGGCGCTGCGCTGTACGGAGTATCTGATAGTCATATGCTCACCCAGGCTTAAGGAATCGGCCTGGTGCATGAAAGAGATAGAGATATTTACCAGGCTGCACGGCAAGAAGAAGATACTGCCGGTGCTGATCGAGGGCGAGCCGGAGGATTCTTTTCCGGAAAGCCTCTTCTATGAAGATATCATCGAAAAAGACCCCGACGGAAATGAAGTGACTGTCAGGATAGACAAGGAACCCCTGGCGGCGGACTGCCGCGGCGGGCGCAAAGCCATGCGTGATACCGTGATCAAGCTGAGCGCCGCCATGCTGGGGCTTAATTATGATGACTTAAAACAGCGCCACCGCGTTGAGCGGCTCAAGCGCAGGACCATCTTTTCGGGCATCATCTTTGCGGCGGTGCTGGTGTTTTTGTTCCAGAGCCTGTATTTCTTAAACACCATACGCAGGCAGAAAAAGGAGATAGAGGCCAAGTATGCGTACAGCATGGCCAATACATCCGTGGAACTGTTAAAGAGCGGGGACAGGATGGCGGCTCTTTATGCCGCGCGCAGCGTACTTCCCGATAAGCGAAACGACGAGGTGAGTCCTGATGCTTTCAGGGCGCTGGTCGACGCCACTCATATGTACAGCAGGGATGTATATGTTCCCGAAAGACGCGTGGCGGATTCCTTTGTCTACGGGGTATATATTTTTTCGCCCGACTGCAGCAAGGTGGTGATAGATGAAGGGGAAAGATGTACTCTGGTTGACACGCTGACGGGCAATACCGAGTACAGCTTTAAAGCCGATATGGGCAGCATGGGCTTTTACCGCGATGAAGCGCTGGCCTATTCGCTGGATGGAAAGGTATATTATTACGATATCGAAAAGCGAACATCCGACGTGATACTGGATACGGATGCAAAGATTTTTTCCACGCCTTCGGGTGAGGCACTGTGGATGATATCCGATGACGCCATACGTTGCTTTAAGGGCAGGGAAGAGGTCTTTGGGATCGATGCTAAAGACCTGGGGATAAAGATCACGGAAGCCGGCGAGAAGATCTGCTATTTTTCGGAGGATGAACGTTTCTGTCTTGTGAATATCAAGAGCTATAACGACGACGGACATATAGAAGAGGATCTGATCCAGATATCTGCCGAGACCGGCAAGGTGATGGCCGTACTTAACGGGCTGTTTGAGAACGGGCAGTTTGGCAGTAACGCCTATCTGGCGGATATGGATACGGACGGCAGCAGGATCTATATGCTGGTGGATGAGATGTTTGGCGATAACGACAGGATACTCTACTGCTACGATGTTAACAGGGGTAAGGTGATAATGGCGACAGATCTGGGGCGGGAGGCTTTTACGGACCTGTATTACATCGATCACAGACTGGTGCTCATAAGCGGTGACAGGGTGATGATCTATGATGAGGGCCTGGATTATGTCAATTCGTTCGGGGTGCCCAATTACCCTATGGAGGTCCTTTACGTAGAGGGGATACCTGTGGTCAGGAACGGCTACGGTGAGCTGTATTCACTTGAGGAAGGAAAACTCGGATCCTCGCTGACTGAAGATCTGTTTGAGGATTGGCAGCAGCGGGATGTGGAGAGCTTTAAGTGGATCGAAGACAGGATATATGTGAAATTTTCTTCACAGGAGGGGATAGTGGTATACGCCAAAGCCGGCGGAGAGGCCTATACCCCGGCGCAGATACAGACAGACATGTCGGCTTTATGGGAAGAAAGTGTGGATTACGATACTGTCAGGGACTTCTTTGAGAAGATAGATGAAGTGGACTCTGACAGCTTCCTCTCCGGAGCATGCTCCACGGACGGCAGATACTACGTGGGCATCCTTTCG
>CADAHD010000409.1 GCA_902787595.1 uncultured Lachnospiraceae bacterium | reverse complement strand
CCCAGCATACATGCCACATCCCTCTCAATACCGCTCTGCTTGCCTTCCACATCAACGGCATGTATCAGATATTCGCTGCAGTATTCTTCCAGCTGCTTTAAAAGCCTCTCCGAAAGCATCTGATCCGTAAACTTCTGCCAGCGGTCGGTAACAATATAATATGCTCCGTCTTCCTTACGTCTGCAGGAAAGATCGAGTACCAGCCGGGCGCTGCCCACGGCATCACGAATGGCCCTTAACCTTTCAATGTCGATCATACCGTCCCTGAAAACATAGGAAGTGACTATCACCTGCGAAGCTCCTGCTTCAAGAAACTCCTCTGCGTTATCCGGTGTGATCCCGCCTCCGACCTGCAGCCCCTGCGGATACGTTCTTAACGCCTGCATCGCCTGGGCTTTGGTTGCTTCATACTCCGGTGCCGGGCGGCCGTTTAAGAGTATCACGTGCCCGCCCTTTATACCCATTTCCTTATAAAGACGCGCAAAATGAGCGGCATCCTTATCGGCGACAAAGTTCTCCTTTGCCGCCGCATCCGTAAGACTGCCGCCCACTATCTGCTTAACTTTTCCGTTATGTATATCAATACATGGTCTGAATTCCATATACTTCTCCATTGTATTCCCGCTCCCCGGATAACACGGATCTCCGGTCATTCCGGGGGCGCAGTCCGAAGAATCTTTTTAACCGATGACATCCGCCATACCATACAGTCCCGGCTCTTTGCCTGCAAGGAACTTTGCGGCTTCTACCGCGCCCTTTGCAAACACCGCCTTGCTGTATGCCCTGTGTGAGAAGGTTATCACTTCATCCGTGCCGGCAAATATCACATCATGATCCCCCACGATGGTCCCGCCGCGGACTGCGCTGATACCCAGCTCCTTCTTATCTCTCTTCTGTCTGCGCTGTGAGCGGTCATATACATATTCATACTGCCCGTTCATCTCTTCGTTTATCGAATCAGCCAGGGCCAGTGCGGTGCCTGAAGGCGCATCAAGCTTGAGATTGTGATGCTTCTCGACTATTTCGATATCAAAACCGGCAGGCGCAAACTGCGCTGCTGCCTCCTTAAGCAGCTTAAGCAGCACATTTATACCAAGAGACATATTAGCGGACTTGAGCACAGCCGTCTTTTTGATGCTTTCTTTGGTGGCACGCTCTACCTGTGCTTCTGAAAGTCCCGTTGAGCACAGTACTACCGGCATCTTCTTTTCCTCACACCAGTCAAGCAGCGCATCCACTGCGGGAGCGGCTGTAAAATCGATCACCACATCCGCTTCAACATTACACTCTGCCAGCGATTTAAATACCGGATAATCATTCTGTATGCCGTCATACAGATCTATTCCCGCTACGATAGTCGCACCGGCGTCTTCTTTTACTATATTTGTTATGGTCTGCCCCATTTTACCGTTGCAGCCATGCATTATGATCCTGGTCATAAGATTACCTCCGCTTTTTATCACAAGATCCCGAATTTCTTCATCTCGGCTTCAAGCACTGCCGCATGTTCAGGCTCCATCTCGGTAAGAGGTCTGCGAAGAACTCCGCTGCAGTGTCCCATAAGCTCCTCTGCCTTTTTTACGGGTATGGGATTAACCTCGCTAAAGAGCGCATTGATAAGTGAAAGCGCCTCAAGCTGGATCTTTCTGCTGCCCTCGATATCCCCGTCAAAGAATTTCTGGCACATATCATGTGTCTGCCTGGGTGCCACGTTTGAAAGAACGCTTATCACACCCTTGCCGCCTAAAGAAAGCAGAGGCACTACCTGATCGTCATTGCCGGAATACAGATCCACATCATCACCTGCAATGCTCATAAGCTTTGCAACCTGGGAGATATTACCGGTAGCATCCTTTACGCCCACGATATTCTTTACTTCCCTGCAAAGGCTGACTATAGTCTCGGGCTGGATGTTCACACCGCCGGTACGTCCGGGGATGTTGTAAAGGATGATGGGCAGCTTTACACTCTCTGCCACCATGGTAAAGTGCTCTTTTAAACCTTTCTGTGTAGCCTTATTATAATAAGGGGTTACCACTAAGAGTGCATCTGCCCCTCTCTTTTCAGCTTCCTGTGAAAGGTAGATAGCGGTCTCCGTACAGTTTGATCCGGTACCTGCGATAACGGGCACACGGCCGTTTACATGCTTAACACATGCTTCGATAACATCCAGATGCTCCTCGTGGGTAAGGGTCGATGCCTCTCCCGTGGTGCCGCATACGATTATCGCATCGGTACCGTTCCCGATCTGGAAATCGATGTTTTTCTTAAACTGCTCATAGTCTACCGAGCGGTCTGCTTTGAACGGTGTGGTGATAGCCACTCCTGCTCCCTTGAATACTGCCATTTCTTTTTCCTCCTTTTTGTGTGCGGGGAAATCTCTCATAAAACGAAAATGCCGACATACAGAAAGTGCCGGCGTGTCTCTCA
>CADAHD010000408.1 GCA_902787595.1 uncultured Lachnospiraceae bacterium | reverse complement strand
CCCGGAATGTTCATGCTGGCGAAGGAGCTGTGTCCGGAAGCGGAGCTGCATGTGTCCACCCAGGCCAATAATACCAACAGCGGCAGCTTTAATTTCTGGCATGCGCAGGGAGCAAAGCGCGTGGTATGCGCAAGGGAGCTGAGCTTAAACGAGATAGCTGCGATCAAAAAGAATATCCCGGAAGATATGGAAGTGGAGTGTTTCATCCACGGAGCCATGTGCATATCGTATTCGGGCAGATGCCTGTTATCGGCGTATTTTACCGGACGCGACGCCAACCGCGGAGCCTGCACACATCCCTGCAGATGGAAGTATTACATCACGGAAGAGACCAGACCCGGTGAGTATATACCGGTGGAGGAAAACGAGCACGGCACATATATCTTTAATTCGCGCGACCTGTGCATGATCGATCACATTCCCGAACTGATGGATGCGGGGATCGACAGCTATAAGATAGAGGGGCGTATGAAGACCGCTCTTTACGTGGCAATGGTTGGGCGCACCTACCGCAAAGCCATCGACTGGTACATGCAGGGGAAGGATGAGTATTTAAGCCATTTGGGCTGGCTTAAGAACGAGATACTAAAATGTACCTACAGGCAGTACACCACGGGCTTTTATTTCGGAAAACCCAGGGAGGATGCCCAGATCTACGACAGCAACACTTACGTTACCGGCTACAGATATCTTGGCATAGCCGGAGCAAAGGATGAACGCGGCGTACACATCGTGCAGAAGAACAAATTCTGCGTTGGTGATGAGATAGAGATAATGAAACCCGACGGGCGCGATATCACGGTCTCTGTATTGGGGATAAAAGATATCGAGGGCAATAAAATGGACAGCTGTCCGCACGCTGCCCAGGATATATGGATCACGCTTTCGCAGGATCCGGCGGAGGGCGACATTTTGAGAGTACGTACAGAAGGCTATGAAGGAGGCTGAAATGAGCGAGATAAACAGCGTAAATATCGAAGAGTTTTTCGGAAAGAACGTCTTTACCCTGGGAAAGATGAGGGAGAGGCTGCCGAGAAACGTGTTCAAGGAAGTGCAGAAGGTAATGGACGAGGGCGGCGAGCTTTCAAAGACTTCTGCGGATGTCGTGGCAAAGGCCATGAAGGACTGGGCTGTGGAGAACGGTGCGACCCACTTTACACACTGGTTCCAGCCGCTTACGGGCATCACTGCAGAGAAGCATGATTCGTTCATAACCCATCCGGATGAAGAGGGCAGGACCCTTCTTGAATTCTCCGGCAAGGAGCTTATAAAGGGCGAGCCCGATGCATCATCATTCCCTTCGGGCGGTCTGCGCGCTACCTTTGAGGCAAGGGGATATACCGCATGGGATATCACTTCGCCTGCGTTCTTAAAGGAAGATGCTACCGGAAGGATACTCTGTATCCCCACGGCATTCTGCGCATACACAGGTGAGGCGCTTGATAAGAAAACGCCGCTGCTGCGTTCCGAAGAGGCGTTAAGCACCCAGGCTCTGCGTATATTAAGACTCTTTGGCAATACCACGGCTAAGAAGGTAACGCCTTCCGTGGGTATAGAGCAGGAGTACTTCCTAATCGACCGTGAGAAATATTTAAAGAGAGAGGATCTGATATTTGCCGGCCGCACGCTTTTTGGCGCACCTGCGCCCAAGGGCCAGGAGATGGACGATCATTACTTCGGCGCCATCCGCGAGAGGATAGGCGCATATATGAAGGATCTTAACCAGGAACTGTGGAAACTGGGCGTGCCCGCAAAGACCCAGCATAACGAGGTGGCTCCAGCCCAGCATGAGCTGGCGCCTATCTACGAGAGCGGCAATGTAGCTGTCGATCATAACCAGCTGGTGATGGAGACGATGAAGAAGGTGGCAGGCCGCCATGGCCTTATGTGCCTGCTCCATGAGAAGCCTTTTGCCGGAGTAAACGGATCGGGCAAGCATGACAACTGGTCCATCGTTTCCGACGACGGCATAAATATGCTGGATCCCGGCCTTACGCCCAATGCAAACATACAGTTCCTTCTGGTGCTGGCCTGCATAATAAAGGCTGTTGATACGCATGCGGCTCTGCTGCGCCAGTCGGCAGCGGACGTAGGCAACGATCACCGTCTGGGGGCAAATGAGGCTCCTCCGGCCATCATATCCGTTTTCCTTGGCGATCAGCTGGAAGACGTGGTGCGTCAGCTGGTATCCACCGGTGAAGCAAAGAAGAGCAAAAAGAGCGGCAAGCTCATGACAGGCGTATCCACACTGCCCGATCTGGAAAAGGATGCTACCGACCGTAACCGTACGTCGCCTTTTGCATTTACCGGAAACAAGTTTGAGTTCCGTATGGTGGGAAGCGCGGATTCCGTGGCAGGTCCCAATACGACTTTAAATGCGATAGTGGCCGAAGCCTTCTGCGAGGCGGCAGACGAGCTGGAAGCGATTTTGAGCTTGCTGTACACGATATGATAAAGGAGTACTTTACCGAACACCAGCGTATCATCTTTAACGGCGACGGGTATTCCGAGAGCTGGATAAAGGAAGCACAGAAGCGCGGCCTGCCCAATATCTCTTCCATGGTAGCTTCGGTCGAAGCGCTGCTGGATGCGGATGCGGTAAAGATGTTTGAAAAGTTTAAGATATTCACAAAGGCTGAGCTGGCTTCCAGAGCAGAGATACTCTATGAGACATATTCAAAGTCGATCAACATCGAGGCACATACGATGATGGATATGACAGGCAAGCAGATACTGCCCACCGTGATGCGCTATGCGGGCAGACTGGCAAAGGACGCCAAGGACGTGCGTGAGGCAGGCGGCGATGACTACGTGCTGAGCCTGAGCCTGCGCCAGTGTACGTCATCGATCAAAAAAGTGCAGGAAGCATTTGACCGGCTTAAGGACGATGTGCAGACGGCAGCAGCTATCGCTGATAAGAAGGAGCAGGCAGTTTATTACCGCGATGTGGTATGCGCGGATATGTCGGCACTGCGCGCCCCTGCGGATGCACTGGAGATGATGGTAGATAAAGAGCTGTGGCCTTTCCCGACCTACGGC
>CADAHD010000407.1 GCA_902787595.1 uncultured Lachnospiraceae bacterium | reverse complement strand
TTAACACCCGCATCAAAATCTATGCCGCCGTTTCTGTATATGGGTACGGTCGTATTTCCGCCATAAGGATCCCTGAGACGCAGGGTCTTTTCTCCGTCGATATCAGGCCCTTCCCCCATGATGGTGTACATATGCTTTTGCTTAAGTCCCGGTGTTAACCTGATGGAATCATTTGCGGGATTGTATTCATCTGTCTCACCGTTTGAACAGGTAGATGCTATGACCACCTGCTTCCTGGCAAGTCCCTCACGTATAGCAGCTAACGCAGCTTCACCCTTTGCCGCAGCATTATTCTGCCTTCCGGCTATCTCCATACTCTCCCTGGTCGTATACATCTGATGTCTGTTTCTGCCAAACAGAAGATGCATAGCCAGCTCTTCGCTGCCCCTTCCTATCTCTCCTATCTCGACCTGACGCCTGCGTTCTTCGGCAGTTTCCGCTCTTCTGTAGCCGGCACCGTTTCCGGATCTTCCCACCAGATACGCCGCTGCCTTTTCGACCATAGTGACCCACAGAGCGCTCAGATTACCGGCTCCCACTACAGAATTTTTGCTTATGGTAATATCGATAGGTGCTCCCAGTTCAGTAAAAAGGTGCACCGTAACCTTCTTCTTATCGTTGCTTTCTTTTATCAGGGTATTACGTATATAATCCGGGTCTGTCTTAGCTAAAGATGCCAATGCCGCAAGAAGGTAACAGTCGTATGTATCTCCCTGCCGTATCTGACCGACTTCTATCCTGTCAATTGGGCCAAAAAGCGGCTCATTCGCATCATTGACGACCGACATACGGTACTTTTCATCGCCTATCTCTACTGCCGTAGACATGGTTCTGATCAGCTCATCCTCATCCTGATGCTCCATCGGCTGCTGCACAGGCGGCTGCACGGCGGGGCCTTCCTGTATCTGCGGCTGACCTTCCTGTACCTGTGGCCGGATTTCCTCCTGTACAGGCGGCGGCTGCACGGCTTCATTCTGTGCCGGCGGCTGCTGGCCTTCCTGCACAGGCGGCTGATCTCCCTGCTCCTGCGGCCGGACTTCATGCTGCACGGGCGGCTGATTTTCCTGTTGCGGCGGCTGCTGATTTTCCTGTTGCGGCGGCTGCACCGCAGGACCTTCCGGTACCGCATTCGCGTCAGCTTCTTTCTTTTCGGCTACTACTTCTATCTCGCCGTTTTGGTTTTTTCTGTATTTCTTTTTATCAACAGTCCATTTATATTTCTGCTTTTCTTCATCCGGCTTATTCTTTCTTTCTACATAGTCAGCTTTCCTGCGAAGCTTTGAAAAGAGCGCATCTTTATCCGCGTTCTCATCAACATTACCTTCGCCTTCATCTCCCACTATCCCCACTGTGTGGGATTCGTTTACGATCTGAGCCACTGTCTTCTTGCCGGATGGAACCATATATGCTATCAGAGCCAGACGGAAATCCAGAAGCTCCTGCTTACTTGCCCCCATCATCTTATATGCCGCCATCATATGTGCGGCACTTTTATCATCCTGCGCCTCGGAAAGGTTTTTGAGCATGCGGTCGATATCATCATACTGCCTCTCTTTTGCTGCAGTCTTCTCATCCAGCTCACCGGCTGCGAGCAGCTCGTCGATCGCCGACTTCTCGTTGATCCTTATCCTTTTCATAGCCCCTTCAAAGCTGTCGTTTTCATTTATTCTGACCCGCTTTGGAGACCTCTCGGGCTGCTTTCCCTCATTTATCCGCTTAAGTCTTTCCGTATCGTTTTGTGCGCGCTTTCTCAGATTTTCCAAGATGGTCCTGCTGCGCTCCATATAATACTCACGTCTTTTGTCGTGATCATCGGAAAACGAGCGTCTTTTCCTTTCGGAATAGGCGCCCAGCATGCCAAAAAAACCGCCTCCCGTATTAAAGCCGGAATAAGAACCTAATAGTTTTTCATATTTCTCTGCCTGCCCGGGCCTGTTAACGGATCCTGCCTTTCCCATAGCGCGCAGCTTTGCCTCGGGAGTAAGGCCGTATTTTACCACTCTCATACGCTGCCTTGGCTTGATATTCTTATAGAGTGATGAAAATATCCGGCTTTTGTTTTTTATGAGATTAAATGCTGCCACGCCTGTATTAATGATATTGTCAGACACGCTGTTCTTTATCTGCTTTTCTACACCGCGCTCCTGTGCAGCTTCGTCAATATCCTGCTTTTCCTTCTCCTCCCCGAACAGCTCCTTCATCTTATTTTCGTCTTTTCTGCTTTCCTCAAGCAGATCCATATCGACTTTCAGATCCCTGCCGCGGCCGCTGTTCATCAGTTTAAGGTCTTCTGCTGTCATATTCCGCATGATATGTGAGAGGTTATAGCGGGCACCCATGCCCCCCGTATCCCTGTCGTTCTCATCCAGCTCTATACCGCCCGTGTTGACCGCATTATCGAGAAGGGACATCTGCGACATCAGGCTCCCATCTT
>CADAHD010000406.1 GCA_902787595.1 uncultured Lachnospiraceae bacterium | reverse complement strand
AATGCTGATATGTCTGGTAATGGCATTTGCTTTTAAAGGGGCGGCTATAGATATCAATGGAGCAGATTATTATATGTCAATGGCAGCCGGGCTTGGAGACCTCGAAAAGACGGAGACAGCTTTTACGATCAGCAGCGGATATTTTATAACCCGGCTGGTATATCTGTTTATAGGACTGGGGGCATATGCTCTGGTGGATGCGATATATGGCGGTAAAAAGATGAAGGATACAGAGTAGAAAGGAAAAGATACTAATGGAATATTGACAAATACCCCCGTGGGGTATATAGTGATCGCAGGATCATTATACCCTATGGGGGTATTTTTATACGGAGGTATAATATGGCAGGAAAGAAAGAGAAAAAGGGCACATGCCCGCATTGCTCGGGAAAACATAAGAGCAGGGATGAGAAAGAGTACAGGGATCTGATGAACCGCCTTAAGCGGATCGAGGGTCAGGTACGCGGCGTAGAGGGCATGGTTGAAAATGATGCATATTGCACGGATATACTGATACAGGTATCGGCCATCACTTCGGCTTTAAACAGTTTTAACAAAGTGCTGCTGGCCAATCATATGAGGACCTGCGTGGCAGATAATATACGCGAGGGAAACGATGAGATCATCGATGAACTGGTGCTTACCTTACAGAAACTGATGAAGTAGAGACAGGCTTTTAGTCGTAATAGGAAAAACATGGAGTACAGGGCTTGAATATGGACAGATATAATGTGACAGGGATGAGCTGCGCGGCCTGCCAGGCAAGGGTAGAGAAGGCTGTTAATGCCGTAGATGGAGTAAAGAGCTGTGCGGTGAGTCTGCTTACGAATTCTATGGGCGTGGAAGGCAGCGCCAAACCGGAACAGATCATCAGGGCTGTAGAGGAAGCCGGATACGGGGCAAGCCTTCAAAATGCCAAAACTGATAAAGCTGATGCAGGTGAAGATATTCTGAAGGATACGGAAACTCCGGCGCTTAAAAGACGCCTCATCGCTTCCGTGATATTACTGGTCCCGCTGATGTATGTTTCCATGGGGCATATGCTGTGGGACTGGCCGCTGCCGGCATTTATGAATGGTGATCATGTGGCGATGGGCTTGTATCAGCTGCTGCTGGCAGGACTCATCATGGTGATAAATCAGAAGTTTTTTGTGAGCGGATTTAAAGGCTTGATGCATGGGGCGCCCAATATGGATACTTTGGTAGCGCTTGGAGCAACGGCGTCTTTTACATACAGTGTGTATGCATTATTTGCGATGAGTTCTGCAGTGGTCGCGAATGATACGCAGCGTGTAATGTACTATATGGATCAGTTCTACTTTGAGTCCGCAGCGACCATACTTACGCTGATCACAGTCGGTAAGACATTGGAGGCCAAGTCGAAGGGGAAAACTACCGATGCGCTTAAGTCCCTGATGAGGATGGCTCCCAAGACGGCAACGATCCTGAAAGACGGAAAAGAGCTTACGGTATCGATAGAAGAAGTGAGGGTGGGTGATCGTTTTGCTGTGCGCCCCGGAGAGAGCATGCCTGTGGACGGTATAGTGGTTGAGGGTGAGAGCGCAGTGAACGAATCGGCACTGAGTGGAGAAAGCATGCCGGTAGAGAAAAAGCCGGGAGATAAAGTATCGGCAGCTACTATCAATACTTCCGGTTATCTGGTCTGTGAAGCTACACGGGTAGGTGAAGATACCACACTCTCAGGGATAATCAGGATGGTCAGCGATGCGGCGGCGACCAAAGCGCCTATAGCCAAGATAGCAGACAGGGTGTCCGGCGTATTCGTTCCAGTGGTGATAGGGATAGCTGTGATCACTTTTGCAGTCTGGCTTTTGGTGGGGCAGACAGCCGGCTATGCCATGGCCAGAGCGGTATCCGTGCTGGTGATCAGCTGCCCGTGCGCGCTGGGGCTGGCTACGCCGGTAGCGATCATGGTAGGTAACGGCATCGGCGCAAAAAGCGGTATCCTGTATAAAACTGCTGCAGTGCAGGAGCTGGCAGGCAGGGCGCAGATCGTGGCGCTGGATAAGACCGGCACGATCACGACAGGCAATATGTCTGTGACCGATGTTCTGCCTGTGGAGGAAGGCGGCAGGGAACATTTGCTGGAAGCGGCATACGCATTGGAAGCAAAAAGCGAGCATCCCGTCGCGAAAGCCATTGTTTCATATGCAGAAGAGAATGGTGTGAGTTTATCGGATACAACAGGATTTGAAGCTGTATCCGGAAACGGTCTGAAAGCAGAAATAGATGGCGCTGTATATCTGGGAGGAAGCGTTAAGTATATTTTGCAGTCGGTGAAGACCATACCCGACGGACTTAAAGAAACAATAGAACAGTGGAGCGGGCAGGGAAAGACGCCGATAGCTTTTGCGCGGGATAACAGACTGATGGGCCTGATCGCGGTGGCGGATACGATAAAAGAAGATTCTGC
>CADAHD010000405.1 GCA_902787595.1 uncultured Lachnospiraceae bacterium | reverse complement strand
TTACACCGATCTGGCCAGGGCTCTGGCTAAGGGGCAGCTGTATCTGGATATTGAACCCGCGCCCGAACTGCTGGCTATGGATGATCCTTATGATCCTGTGGCCAGGGAGGAATTGAAGGTGCCTTTCCAGCTGGATTATGCTTTTTATGAGGGAAAATATTATATATACTTTGGCGTGATCCCCTGCCTTTTGCTGTATCTTCCATGGCATATTATAACCCGCGGCGATATGCCCGGATGGCTGGCCGTGTCTGTGATGCTGCTTTTGGCGTACAGCGGCGCATGGCTTATGATAAAGAATCTGATAAAGCGTTATCGCAGGGAGATGGCGGCTGCGCCGGCCGTACTTGTATGGATGGGGGCGGTGGCGCTGCTTTCACTTCCGGCGGCTATGGGGGATGCCAGCAATTATTATGCCCCTATGCTTGCGGCGGTGGATTTCTTTTTCTTCGGAATGGCGCTTTGTCTGTCCGCTGCGGATGCCTTTGATGAGGATGATGAGAAAAAGGGAAGGATAATGCTCGCGATAAGCAGCCTTCTGATGGCGTTCATAGCCGGCAGCAGGCCTCAGCTGGTACTGGGCGCCGCATGCGTTCTGCCTTTCCTTATGCATGTGCTTTTCCTCAAAGAGGATGATAAGATAAGGCCGGATATTAAAAACTGCCTGGCTTTTGCACTGCCTTACGTATGCGTTGCCGCATTTTTAATGCTTTATAATGCGCTGCGTTTCGGATCGCCATTTGATTTCGGGGCCATGAAGAATCTTACCTTTGCATTCCTTGATAATGCCGGTTTTAATGTGACGGCGGCAGCAGCCGGTGTGTACTATTATCTGTTCAGGCTTCCGGCATTCACAGCTTTTTATCCTTATCTTGACAGGAGTGTTTTTGACTGGAGTAATCCCAATATGCTGGCCAGCCACCCTTCGATCGGAGGCATGTTTATGCTGTATCCGCTGCTGCTCCTGGCTTTTGCGTGTTTTCTTAAACAGGAAGAGGATAAAAACAGGGAGCTTAAATGGACGGGGATCATATCGATCATCCTTGTACCTGTGCTGGCAGCCGTAACGGCTGTTATGGGTGGGCTTATGGACAGATACCGCATGGATATCGCGCCTTTTGCAGCGCTTGCTTTTGCCTGCGGCGCATTATGCTTTGCTTCGGCGGAGATAAGAAAACCGGATGTAAAGATACTCAGGGGGCTTCTGGTATTTGCGGTTATAGTCGCGATCATAGTTAGTGGTCTAACTTATGCAACGGAAGGCTTGAATTATCTGAAAGATGTAAACCCGGAGTCATATATGAATATAGCAAAGGCTATAGAGTTCTGGAGGTAATGATGCGTATGGCAATGATAAAAAAGGAGGCGTAAAATGGGAGAAAAAAGTGAAGGCTGGAAAGCCATATGGGGGAAAAAGAGGACTTCGGAAGATCTTTTGAAAGAAGGAAGATCGGAGTTTGAGATATTCTGTGCGCTTAAGAAAGCGGATGGATTTGACGTGGCGGTAACTGACGAGGAAGCATATTACAGGGCTTTTTATGCTGAATTTGAGCGTTTTTATACCACATTGACCGGCTTATGTCCGGACTTTAACAGCCTGTTTGAACTGGGGTGCGGATGCGGAGTAAATCTGTTCCTTATCGGCAGACGAAGAGAATGCATTCTCGGAGGCATGGATTATTCGGAGTCTCTTTTGGAGAGCGCGGCTGGGGTGCTTAAGGATACGGAGCTTATTTATGGCGATGCTGCGGAAATGCCGGTGGATAAAAAGTATGACATCGTGATGGAAGAGAGTGTGTTTGAATACTTTTCTTCTGAGGAATATGCTGAAAAAGTTGCCAGACTTATGATCGAAAAGAGTAACAGGCTGGTTTATTTCGGAGGGATTTATGATAAAGAGCTCGAAAAAGAGATGATGGCGTACAGGCGCAGCCTTATTCCCGATTATGACGAGCGGTACAAGGGGCTGGATAAGAGCTTTTATTCCAGGGCGTGGTTTGAAAAACTGGCGGCGGAGTATGGAAGAAAGATACTTTTTACGGAGGTTGAAAATCCGGAGTACCTAAACGGAAAATATCAGTATAACTGTTATATTTACCGCGCAGATAAATGAGGCGCCGTTTTTTCGGAGACAAAATAGCCTTAATTGGTGTAATTTAACAATTTTTTCTTTACACTTAGGGCTTGTGTTTGTTATAATAGCAATGTTGAGTGCTGACGCGCCATAAGAGCGCGTGGGGATATTAGCAAATCAATCATAAGAGAGGGTAAAGAGAATGTCTATCAGAATCAATGATGTGCTATTGGTAGCACAGCAGGCAAAGGCTTCCGATATTCACCTGACCGTGTCACTTCCGCCTATGATGCGTGTGAACGGCCATCTGGTACAGCGTGAGATCTTCAACAGCAAGGGTGAGTTGGATATGTCCTTTGCGGTAGATCCGATCGGACGTTACCGTGTAAATGCATTCCGTCAGCGTGGTTCCGTTGCCATGGCTCTTCGAACCGTTAATACCGTGGTTCCCAATCCTGAACAGCTGGGTCTGCCTGAGGCATTCGTTGAATTATATACCAGAAAAAGAGGACTTATCCTTGTTACGGGTCCTACCGGTTCAGGTAAGTCTACATCACTGGCATCCATCATCAATATGGTCAATGAGCACAGAGATGCGCATATCATTACACTGGAGGACCCTATCGAGTATCTGCATCTGCACAAGACTTCAATGGTCAACCAGCGTGAGATAGGTTTCGACTCGATGACATATGCAAATGCGCTTCGTGCGGCTCTGCGTGAGGATCCAGATGTTATCCTTGTCGGTGAGATGCGTGACTTTGAGACCATCTCCGTTGCTGTAACCGCAGCAGAAACAGGCCACTTGGTTCTCTCAACACTGCATACCATTGGTGCGGCGTCTACCGTCGACCGTATCATCGACGTATTCCCGCCTCATCAGCAGCAGCAGATCCGTGTTCAGCTGGTCAGCTGGCAAACGTTATCGAAGCCGTTATATCACAGCAGCTTATACCTACCGCAGACGGCATGGGACGCTGCGCGGCATTCGAGGTTATGATAGCAAATTCCGCAGTGCGTGCGCTTATCCGTGAAGGTAAGTCACATCAGCTGCTTTCGGTTATGCAGACCAATGCTAAACTGGGTATGATCAGTATGGATGCTTCCATTACACAGCTTTTCCAGGAAGGAAAGATCACCAGGGATATGGCTGTACAGTATGCCGTTGATCCCGATGGTATGGCTCAGAAACTGAGATAATCATTTATTGATTCAGGAGATTTTTTAGAGGAGACTGTCAGTCTCCTCTTTTTTGAAAAATGGAAGAGAAAGAGGTACTCGTAAAAAAAAGATATTTGCCGGAGAAAGCCTGCAGGATCATATTTGCCTGCATGTGGATAGCCTTGATCTTATGGCGCATCTATATACTGGTGACATACTGCTACCGTTATGTGGATGATGATCAGGCTATAATGTGGTATGGTACGGTACATTTTGCACACGGCTTTTTCCCTGAACCCTGTTTTTTTGGACAGGATTATAATACTATGCTGGAATCTCTGCTGGCCGTACCCTTATATCTTTGCGGCTGGCCGCTTAATTATGCCCTTCCCAGCGTGACGACAGTTCTTTGCATCATTGCCTTCGCGTATTGCAGTATTGACTGTTTAAAGAGAGGCAGGACTATAGCAGCGTTTATGGTGCTCTTTCTTTTTGCGATGACAGCTTGGCAGTGGGATCTTCTGACATCAATTCCAAGGGCGTTTATTCCCGGATTCCCATTTGCTGTGATTGGAGCAGGATTTATGTGTTCGCCTAAGAGCGGAGCGATAAAAAAAGCTGTTGGAAGCTGTCTTTGTATGATAGGAACAGTATTGACGATGTCGGCAGCAGCGCTGTTGGGAGTGGCTCTGCTTTATCATTTTCTTAATAATACAAAAAAAATAAAGCAGCATATCGCTGTTGTCATCGGACTTGTCCCCGGGATAGCGTTGCTGGTCTTAGAAAAATGGTATTATTCAGTACATGCTGGAGATATCATTACTAAGTCGGGGCTGGATTTTCTGGTGAAGGATGCATTTCTGCTCAGTCTTGAAAATCTTCCGGAGCTTTTAAAT
>CADAHD010000404.1 GCA_902787595.1 uncultured Lachnospiraceae bacterium | reverse complement strand
ACCAGATTTTTATCCAGGAAAGCGACCGCTTCATCATATCCAGTCACATATGCGCTCTTAACATCAAACATGTTAAAGTATTCCGCTGTAGACTGTGCGATCACTTCGTCGTCATCAATGATCAGTACTTTGTATTGTTCCATCTGCCTCCATGCCCTCCGTTCCCATCGATGGCATCATGGCTGTCCGCAGCTGCCATGATCCCTGCGCAAAGATGCCGGGACATGCAAATGCCGCCGTCTGTGTTTCATCCCTGACAGGTATTTCCGGATGTTGATGTTATCATTATATCAAAAAAAAGGAAGAGCGGCAAAAAGCGCTGTCAAAAAGCCTGACAGCGCCATGTCCTTCTGATATCCTGGCGATCATTCATTTGTCAAATCCGGATTTGAATTTATCGAGTGCCTCCTGCATCTTCCGGTTCTCCGACTTTTCCGCAAGCCTTGTAAGCAGCGCACTGATCACCATGCTTATGACAAAGGAGATAAAGAAACCGCACCACGCTTTGGGATCATCTACCGGAAACCACTTAAATACCACTGTCATGATGATCATGACCAGCATTATGGTAACAAAGAATAATATATATCTGAGTACCATGGACATACCTTTGATCAGGGCGTCTGTAAGGAAGAGTACCTGTGATAAAGTTATAAAAAGGGCAAGCAGCAATAACTGCAGCAGGGGAGGTATACCAAGTGCCGCATCTTTATAACTGAATAAAGCAGAATATTCATCTGCACCGTTTCCGATCACCAGTGAGAATACTATAAAGATCACCACTATGACTCCATAGGTCGCAAACAGCTGACTTATATAATTAAATACGGTCTTTTTTTCTTCCATTACTTTAACCCCAGCTTTCTTCTTAATTCATCGGAATACATTCGTGATACCACGATCTGTTCGCCGTTGATAAGGCTAATGCGGATCTTCCTGTTGATATCCGCTTTCAGACTCTTTATCTTTCTGATATTGACTATGCTCTGCTTGCTGATGCGCAGGAATTCCCTTTCCAGAAGCTCCTGCTCTATCTCATACAGTTTAAGTTCGGATTCATAAGTATCTTCCTCGGTATAAACAAAGGTCTTCCTGTCAACACCTTCTATATAAAGGATCTTATCAATATCCAGAAGATAAGTTTCATCATCCTTTTTTACACCGATCTGCATATCGATCATCCGCATAATGGCAACAGTCTTTTCCACCTCACGCGAAAAGCGCGGTGCCTTTATGATAACTGTAGTATCAGTGTATTTGTCATCAATATCTATCTCGATCTTCATCTATTCCAGTCCCTTTTTCCTGAAGGCTATAAAGAAGAGTATCATCGCCAGTGCTGCATTTAATAACAGTATTATAACACTTTCTTTTCCTGCATTACATAATGACATATCTTCAAGAAAATTCCTTATCTGCTGGGTATAGAAGATCTTTGAAAAATTCCTGATATTCTCGTTGAACATCGCCAGCATAGGCGCAAAGGAAAGTATCATCATTACAGGCATACAGATCGATGTGGCAACCATCTGATTCTTTGCATATATACCTATACATGCTCCGGCCAGAACCGATACCGCAAATCCCGCTCCCATTAAAGCCATGTAAAAAGCGATTTCACTGCCCTTAAAACCTGTTGCCATTACGCCGGCTCCGGCCATGCATATAAGCCAGACATATACGCCCACGCCCAGAAGATACTCAACAGGTTTTACATTTGCCATCATAAGCACACGCAGGGTATTTTTTTCTTTTTCTTCCGATATCACAGCTGCCATGGAAGTGACCGGCGCCATCCCCATATACATTACCGAAAAAAGCTTAGTAAAGAAAAGCTCCGGCATTCCTTCCATTTTTACCGTATTTTCCATTATCAGCGTCATGGCCGGAAAAAGAATAAACTGTATCAATACCGTCTTATTCTTTAATGTATCGATCAACTGCTTTTTAAATACTATCATGCTGTTTTTCATTCTCTTCTTCCTCCTCAAGCTTTCTTCCTGTCAGTTCCAGAAATACGGTTTCCAGATCCGGTTCAGACGAGTGGATAGTTTCTATCTTCCCTTCCTTCATCAGTCTGCATATCTCATCAGCCGCTCCCGGGGTGTGCGTTAATTCCTCATCAATTCCGGAAGATAAATGGATCATTATCTTTTTCTGATGGTTATACTTTCTGCAGATCTCTTCCGGCGCGCCGCTTTCAACTATCTTTCCTTCGTTTAACAAAGCCACCTGATCGCACAGTGACGCAGCCTCCTCCATATTATGTGTGGTAAGAAAGATCGTACATCCTCTTTCCTTCTTATCCAGGACTATCCTGTGTATCTGTTTGGCAGTCTGCGGATCAAGACCGCTTGTAGGCTCATCAAGGAACAGTATTTTCGGATCATGCATGAAAACTCTTGCCAGGCAAAGTCTTGCACGCATGCCTTTTGAAAGGTTGACAGCCCGGGTATGATAAGCATCCGCCAGGCCTACC
>CADAHD010000403.1 GCA_902787595.1 uncultured Lachnospiraceae bacterium | reverse complement strand
CGGCCGGTGATTACAGCATGCGTACAGATAAATTTGAGCCGGGCCGTCTTTATACCGATTATGTACCCAGGGATCTTAATTTTGAGGATTTCTGTTTCCGCAGTGCGGTAGAGGGCAAATGCCTGCATTCTTATGTAAAGCCGGATAAAATGCCCATCTGGTTTAATATGACCTTTCTTCCGGCGGGTCCCGCAGATGGCGATATCCATTATTGTACATATACAATGGAAGTGAATTTTGAGGCCAATACCAAACGTATGTCAAATATTTCCGCGGATCTGGCTACAGAGGTGCTTGAAACCTGTATCAAACTGCGTGGGAACGATGATTTTAAGAAAACCATGCAGGATGTGATAGTTGATATCCGCAAGCTCTGTAAAGCCGAGCAATGCTGCATACTCCTTATGGATAATTATGAAAAAACCTGCTCTGTCCTTTGTGAATCCTATGCGGAGGATTCGCAGCTTTATGCCGTGAGAAAAAGCAAGGGAGACGATAACTGGGACGGATTCTATGATATAGCAAAGAGCTGGGAAGATCTGGTAGGAAGCAGTAACTGCGTGATAGCAAAGGATGACCGTGATATGGAACTGGTCAAAGATCGTGACCGGGGCTGGTATGAATCACTTAAGGAATACGGCGGAAGGAATATCATCCTCTTTCCTTTAAGGTCAAGAAATGAACTCCTTGGTTATATCTGGGCGTTAAACTTTGATGCGCAGCAGGCACCCAAGATAAAAGAGACTTTAGAGCTCACGACCTTTATCCTTGCGTCGGAGATCAGTAACTATCTGCTTATGGACAGGCTTAAAGTGCTGAGCTCAAAAGACATGCTCACGGGAGTATTAAACCGTAACGAAATGAACAATTACGTCGATAAGCTGGTCAATGAAGAGCGTGATAATAAAGAAAGCGTAGGCGTAGTATTCGTAGACTTAAACGGTCTTAAGAGAGTAAATGACGATCTGGGACATGCAGCGGGTGACGCCCTCCTTAAGGATGCGGCCAAGGCAATGCTGGAAGTCTTTCCTGCAGATACGATATACAGAGCCGGAGGAGATGAGTACACCGTGATCTTAACAGGTGTATCCCAGGATGATCTTAATGAAGCGGGCAAGAAGCTCCGCGAGGTTTCGAAAAAATACGAGCGCGTCTCATTTGCTATAGGCAGCTGTGTTGAAAGTGATATACATAAGGTAAGGGAAGCGCTTAAGATAGCCGATCAGAGGATGTATGATGATAAGCGTGAATACTATGTAAAACATCCCAAACTGAGGTAGGAAGAATATGCCGGCAAAGATGGTGAACACGACCCTGTGCTATCTTGAGCGTGACGGTAAATACCTGATGCTGCACAGGACAAAAAAAGAAGCTGACCTTAACAGGGACAAATATCTGGGCGTGGGTGGCAAGCTTGAAGCCGGGGAGAGTCCGGAGGACTGTCTCTACCGTGAGGTTTACGAAGAAACGGGATACACGCTTACGGATCATTTATTCCGCGGGATAGTCACTTTTGTCTACGGTGATATAACCGAATATATGTATCTGTACACTTCATGCAGCTTTAACGGCATACAGAAAGAGTGTGACGAAGGGGAGCTGGTATGGGTCGAAAAAAGCAAAGTGATACAGCTTCCGATATGGGAAGGGGATAAGATATTTTTGGGATATCTTGAAGAAGACCGCCCCTTCTTTTCGTTAAAGCTGGTATATGATAACGAAGGAAAACTGATCGAAGCCGTTACCCGCTAAAGAGAGTGCGGGATGACGGCTTCTTCTTAAGCGCATCTTAAAGGTATTTAAGTGCTTCGGTGATAAGATTTTCAACAGTAGAAAGATCGGCAGCGGCTGATGCAGCAGAGCTGTCTGAGTTAAGTACGCAGTCGCGTCCGTAGAGCAGAAGCTCCTGGCTCATGCTCACTCTTACGGTAGAATCCTCCGCTCCGAATTCCATGGCTACCACTTCATGTCTCTCCCCGTTTGCATCAGTTACATAAAGACCGCTTACCAGGCAGGCGCCGGATTTGATCGTGGTCCCTGTCTTTAAACCAAAGCAGTCCGTAAGGTTGTACAGAAGCGGATTGGTGTTACGCGCTTCACGTGAAAGAGCCTCTAAGTATTTTGCCCTGGTAGAGGTGATATCCTTTATCTGCGGGTATGTCTTAAGTATATGCTGCACCAGCTTAAACATACTCCTTGCACTCATGTGGTTCTGTCTTTTGCTGGTGGCGGTATCGTCATTATATTCGGGCAGACCGTGACAGTTGATGAAGAGTGTCCCGTCGGAGATACCAAGAAGCGCGGCCTTTGTGTTCATGCGCTCAACAAAAGCTTCTTCGCTGCCGGCTACATATTCCGCCAGTGTAAGGGCGCATTCGTTACTGCTGGGCAGCAGCATTCCCCATAAAAGCTGTTCAACCGGGACCTCCTGTCCTTCGTCTATCTTTATCACACCGTCTATGCTGCGGGAGAGGATCTCGCCTTTTTT
>CADAHD010000402.1 GCA_902787595.1 uncultured Lachnospiraceae bacterium | reverse complement strand
GCAAACATGAATATGACCACCAACGCTCCGCATATGATCACCACCGAAGGATCAAGGCTGCTCGCGCCGTATGCCCAGTTGATCCCGTAATTCACATCTTCCCTGATCCCTGTTCTCGCAATAAGATCATTTACTTTTTTCTCTATGTTTACGCTGTTGCTGAAATTGAAATCTACCGAGTATCTTCCGGTCAGATCACTGCTCTTTGCCTGTGAATAAGGAACCGTTGCTTCAGGCGCATACTTTTCCTGAAATGCTTTAGATACATATATCATCTGCGCAGGGCAGATAGGATCTGCCTCATAATAACCGCTTACTGTAAAATCGTTTGATACGATCTCCCCGTTGATATCCAGATCAAGCCGGATATTCATTCCTGTATCAGCCGGCTCTCCCAGCGCCTGAAGGATCCTGTCACTTACTACAACTTCATTCTCCTGCGCAGGCATTTTACCCTTCACCGGGAAGCTGAAACTCTTTTTAGCATTATCGTCTTCTGCATAATAGCATTCGGAGTAAAGTTTGGAAAACTCTTTATTATCTCCGGTTCCGACCAGGATCCTGTACGAAACATCTTTGATCTTAGGATCATCCTTAATCTGATCGTATTCGTCTTTGATAAGATACTTAAAACCTGCATGATATGTACCGCCAACCTGTCTCATCGTGGATTCCTGTATCTCATTTACCATGCTTCCTCCGACCGAAAACATGGTTGAAAAAAGCAGGCTGGTAAGTATTACCGCAAATACAAGCATGACATATTTTTTGATCCCTGATCTGATACCGCTGTATGCAAGATTGTTTACTGCATTTTTATTTTTTACTTTATTCATCTTCATTCCCCTGTTTGATCATTTTTATTATTTTATGGTTTTTATCATACGATATGGCCGTCTTCGATATGAATGGTCCTGTCCGCCATCTGCGCGATCTCGTCATTATGTGTTATCATAACGATCGTCTGATTGAACTTTTTCCCGCTGGTCTTAAGCAGTCCCAGAACATCCTGACTGGTCTTGGTATCCAGATTTCCGGTAGGTTCATCTGCAAGGATTATGGCCGGCTTCGAAGCAAGAGCCCTTGCTATCGCAACTCTCTGCTGCTGTCCGCCTGAAAGCTTTGAAGGGAGCACATTCAATTTCTTAGATATTCCAAGTGTTTCGATAACATTATCTGTATAGTCCTTATCAACTTTCTTTCCATCCAGCTGGATCGGCAGGACTATGTTTTCATAAACCGAAATGGAAGGGACCAGATTAAAGCTCTGGAATATGAAGCCGATCTTTCTTCTTCTGAAGATGCATAATGCATCGCCCTTAAGCGTCGAAATATCTTTATCATCGATTACGATCCGGCCTTCTGTCGGATTGTCAAGTCCGCCCAGCATATGGAGCAATGTTGACTTTCCGCTTCCGCTTGTTCCGATAATGCTCATAAACTCGCCGCGCTCAACCTCTATACTCACATCATCCAGCGCTTTTACCAGAGTTTCTCCCTCCCCGTAATATTTCTTTAAATGTTCTGCGATCAGTATACTCATTATTTTTTCTCCAATCTTTATATATTTAATACTCCCTTTTCGAAGCATCTTTCTTTTACAATACGGATAGTAACATAGAAATCTTACCAGATAATTTCTGAATTCTTTCACTTTTGAAAGATTTGGACCGGGATGCTGCCCTGAGCATGAAAAAAAGCCGGTCCACTGTGGGATCCGGCCCTGTCATCACTTTCTTAAATATATAATAAATTCTCCGCCTTTTCTTTTGTTGTTTGGAACAACCTTTATGTATCCGTCTTCTTTGGAGAGGATCTCTCTGGTCAGGTAAAGCCCTATTCCCACTCCCTCTTCCTGCTGAACTTCTTCGCTTCTGAAAAATCTTCCGAATATCCTTGTGGCATCTTCTTCCGTGATACCGCTTCCTTCATCTGTAACATGTATCTGCGCATACATGTCCGTTTCAGAAATATATACTTCTATTTTCCCGCCTTCGGGCGAATACTTAACGGCATTATCCAGAACATTTACCAGGGCTTCCGTAGTCCACTTCATATCAAATACCGCTTCCGTCATGCTCACGGAAGGATCCGGGATCACAAATGAAATGTTTCTCAGCTTAGCTTTCTGCTTCACAGCCGCTATTGACGACTCAAGCAGTTCGCTGACCGGAGATCTCTGCGCCTTTACCTCAAGCGTGCCGCTTTCAAGCCTAGAGAGCTTGGTCAGCGAATGAACAAGAAATTCAAGCCTCTGATCCTGCCGGGTTATTTCGTCCGCATACTTTTTTATCCTGTTCAGGGACTTCTGAATATCACCGTTATCATTACCGTTTAGCCTGTCTATCTCTTCACGTAGAAGCTCGGTATACATTTTAATATTTGTCATCGGCGTCTTCGTCTGATGTGATATATCAGAAATGAACTGCTCAAGTCTGTTTCTTTCGGCTTCCAGATTCTGAGCGGAGATCACCGATGTTCCAAGAAACTCTTT
>CADAHD010000401.1 GCA_902787595.1 uncultured Lachnospiraceae bacterium | reverse complement strand
ATGATCTTTCTCCACAGAGGGCTCTTTGCGCCGCCGCCGCAGATCTTGGTGCGCTTGATATCTATACCGGATGCCTTAGCCACCTCAAGCGAATCCTTAAGGCCGAATGCCACGCCCTCGAATACCGCCTGTACCATATCCTCGCGGGTGGTATCCATACGCATGCCCAGGAATGCGCCCTTAGCTTCGGGATCGTTGTGAGGTGAACGCTCACCCATCAGATAAGGCAGGAAGAATACATGATTCTCACCAAGCTTGGTGATGCCTGCCTGTGCTCCCGCAAAATCCTTATCCTTAAGGATATCGCTCATCCACCACTGATTGCAGCTTGCAGCTGAAAGCATGCAGCCCATCAGATGCCACTTTCCGTTTGCATGTGCAAAGGAATGAAGAGCGTTATGATCATCAACTGAATACTTGTTTGAAGAAATGAATACGGTACCGCTGGTTCCAAGGGAGATGTTGCAATCGCCGTCACCTACGGTTCCTGTTCCTATAGCTGCCGCAGCATTGTCGCCGGCACCTGCGATAACCTTTACATCAGCGGATACGCCCAGCTTTTCAGCCAGATCAGCCTTAAGCGTACCGATCACTTCGTAGCTCTCAAATATCTTAGCCAGCCACTCAGGCTTAACCGAGCAGATCTCGCACATCTTATCGGACCACTTTCTGTTTGCCACATCAAAGAGCAGCATACCGGAAGCATCGGATACATCGGTAGCGTGTACGCCGCTTAAGCGGTAAGCCAGATAATCCTTAGGCAGCATGATCTTTGCGATCTTTGCAAAATTTTCAGGCTCATTTTCCTTTATCCACAGTACCTTGGGAGCGGTAAAGCCTGCAAATGCGATATTTCCGGTCTCCTGTGAGAGCACGTTCTTACCTATGGTATTGTTAAGGTAATCGCACTCCTTCATGGTACGTCCGTCATTCCAGAGGATTGCGGGACGTATAACATTATCTGCCGCATCCAGCGCAACCAGACCGTGCATCTGTCCGCCAAAGCTGATGCCCTTAAGCTGATCCTTATAGCCTTCGGTCAGCTCATCAAGTCCTGCAAAAGACTGCGTAAACCAGTCCTCGGGATTCTGCTCGCTCCAGCCCGGCTTGGGGAAGCTGATAGGATACTCTTTGGATACGGTCCTTATTATCTTGCCGTCCTCACCCATCAGAAGGAGCTTTACAGCCGATGTTCCAAGATCGATACCTGCATAAACACTCATTTATATAACCTCCGTTTTTAAAATTTTCGTTATACATCCCCATTTATAATGGGTTCACCACAAAACACCGATAATATTTTACTCAATCTTACTATATCAGACAAGGGGAAAAAATCATCATATATACCCGAAAAGCTTTGTCTATTCGTGCAGTTTCCTGTAATAGGCAAACATATACTGCTGATAGATCCCGTTATACGGCGCATATTCCTCCATGGGATAGCCCTGCGGGTATTCATTCTCAAGTATGCGCTTTACCCATACATCTATCGGAAAAGCATTGACAAAATGCAGCCCAAAGAGCATCACGCAGCTGGCCACCTTTTTTCCTACTCCGTAAAGGGATATCAGCCTGTCAAAAGCTTCTTCCTCATTACACGCCATAAGCGCGCCCATATCCAGACTGCCATCGCACATGGCAGCGGCAGTCCTTCTGATATATTCATCCCGATATCCCAAACGGCATTCCGACAGAGCTGTATCAGGCATTTCATTTATGGCCTTCGCAGTCGGAAAGCTGTAATATTCCCTGCCCGCGCTGTCCTTACGAAGCGCGCCGGCCCTTTCGCATAAAAGCTCTATCGACCTTTTGATCGCAGGGATATTGCGGTTCTGGGATATGATAAAGCTTATCAGTGCCTCCCATGGATCCTGCTTAAGTATCCTTATCCCCTGCTGGTCTTCTGCTGCCGCATACAGAAAGGGATCCTTCTTTTTACTTATCCTGCGACGTATGCTGCGGTAATCCGTATCCGCATCCAGGTAATCCTTCCACAGCCGTTCATATTCCGCCTCATCACAGGAAAGCTCATACGAATCTGCCGACAGCTTCTTAATGATCAGGCAGCTGTCCTTGTGCGGCACGCGAAAGCTCCCATCCGGCAGCTCTTCCCAGCGGAAGCACTGCCCGCTGTCGGCTATCTGTTTTAAATCAAGGTCGTCTGAAAATTTGAGTATCATGGTTTTATATTATCCTAATAAGATCCTTCGCTTCGCTCAGGATGACAGGGTGGCTACCGCTCATCCCTGCTTCACTATCTTTACTATCCTGCTGGTGCCCAGACGGGAAGCCCCCAGTTCCATGAACTTTTCGGCATCCTCAAGTGAGGAGATCCCGCCGGCAGCCTTTATCTTTACATTCTTTCCTACATGCTCCGCCATCAGTTTCACATCTTCAAAAGTAGCTCCGCATGTAGAAAAGCCTGTCGATGTCTTGATAAAATCCGCACCGGACTCCGTTACTATCTCACACATTCTTATCTTTTCTTCTTCGGTCAAAAG
>CADAHD010000400.1 GCA_902787595.1 uncultured Lachnospiraceae bacterium | reverse complement strand
AAAGGGAACATGTCTACCATGCCCCAGCGGATTATACGATAACCGGCCGAAGTAATGGCGACCATGTCGCGCTCGAGACTGGTAGGCTTGCAGGAAATGTAGACCAGGCTGTCCACACCGTAATCAAGTATCTTCTTTAAAGCCTTGGGATTGATGCCGTCACGGGGTGGATCAAGGATAATATAGTCCGGCTTATCACTGATATCATCCAAAGCTTTCAATACATCGTCAGCGATAAACTCACAATTGGAGATGCCGTTAAGCTTTGCATTCTCACGGGCAGCTTCTACGGCTTCCTCGACTATTTCCACCGCTATGACCTTCTCTGCTGCCGGGCTGATCATCTGGGATATCGTGCCCGTGCCGCTGTACAGATCAAATACAGTCCCCTTAACGCTTTCCTGCATAAGATATTCCCGTACCAGTGAGTACAGCCTCTCCGCTCCCGCGCTGTTGGTCTGGAAGAAGGAAAAAGGCGATATCCTGAACTTAAGCCCCAGCAGTTCCTCTGTGATATATTCACTCCCGTCAAGCAATACCAGACGGTCGCACTTAACAGCATCTGCAAACGCATCGTTTATTATGTGCAGCACCGATGCAAGCTTTCCCTCAAACTTACACTTCTTAAGGCCTGCGCACCATTCTTCAGCCAGCGCTTCGTCCAGCTCCGATGTGGTGACCAGCCCCGCCATTATCTCCCCGCCGGCATGGGACTTACGCAGCAGCAGATGCCGCAATATACCCGTATGCCTCATCCTGTGGTAATGCGGTACGCCACGCTCTTTAAAAAAGTTTAAAGTATAGTCAAGTATCACGCCAAAATCCGCAGGTGCTATCACACAGCCGGGTACGTTTAAGATATCATAAAAACTCCCTCTCTTATGAAGCCCCACTGCCAGAGGCCCGTCCATATATTCATCGCCGAAGGTGTACTCCATCTTATTACGGTATCCCTTATAAGAAGGACTGTGGATCACCCCGTCATACACCGCATCTGCGGTATAGCTTCCCAGAAGGCGCTTTATCTGCGCCTCTTTAACCTTTACGCTCTCTTCATAAGGGAAGCCCTGATACAGACATCCTCCGCATATACCGCTGTATTCACATTTATCCGCGCCGGCTTCGCATGCCGCAGGACTCAGCACCTCTATCTGGCGCCCTTCCGCTTTACCGCCGCGCTTCTTATTAACCATAAAGGATATTCTTCGGCCCGGAAGAGCGTCTTTTACATGGGCATACTCTGTCCCTTCGTCGGTTTCTACACGGACAACTCCTTTGTTAGGAAAGTCCATGCGCTCTACATACCCTTCATATATATTGCCTTTTTTCATTGAATCCTCACATTCTATCAAGATCCTTCGGGCTGCGCCCTCAGGATGACACGATTTAGTTGCGCCCTCAGGATGACCAAGTCACAAGAAGGGGCCCGCCTTTTGGTATCAGGAGGGACCCGCAGAAGTATAACATAAAAAGAAAGCAGACCACAGCTACAGCGCGATCTGCTTTCAGATAATTCATAATAACATTAGCGATTATTCAGCGTCAGACTTCTTGGACTCGTCAACTACCAGATCATCATCATCAAAGAAATCATCATCGAAATCGTCATCAAAATCATCATCGAAATCATCAAGATAATCAGGAGTCATGAACTTATAAACTGCATATGCTATAGCAGCCACTACAGCTACAAGCCCGATTATGATCAGAACAGTCTTTAATGTAGACTTCTTTTCCTTTACCTCGATGACGGGTTCTGCCTTCTTGTTGAGCAGATCATTAAGCTTTACTGCTGCCAGAACGTCTTCAACTTTGCTTGCCATTATTTTTCCTCCTAGTACTTTCTATAATTCCGGCACACCAGCCGGTAAAATACATTTTTTTCTTAACTCATGCTATTATAGCACAATATTTAGGGTTTATCCACAGATTTTTTAAAAAATCTCTCATATTTTTTGCAGCTTGGCAAAAGCGGCATACATTACTTTCTGGCCGTTTTCGTCAAACATCACCGTAACCTGATAATCCCTGGGCCCTTTTTCTATAGCCAGTACCTCACCATCGCCGTATTTGACATGCCTTACACGATCCCCCACTTTATAATCCGGCTCGGGGAAACCAAGTTCCGCCACCTTCGACAGTTTTATGGGAGCTTTGGGTGCGGTCAGCGGAGCTCTGGGCACAACCGTCTTTTTCTTTGGCGGGATATATCCTCCAAGCGGAAGATCATCATCGTCATCATTGCCAAAGGGCATCTCCTTAAAATGACGTCTTGGTGCGTCGTCATCATCAAAGCTGAACCGTCCGCGGCTCACAGTCTCTCCTTCCCGCTGCAGCAGCGGACGCAGATATTGGCCGGTAAAGCTTTCTTCGCAGCGGGCACAGTCCTCCGGCGTGCCGGCGAATACCAGGCTGCCGCCGCCGTCCCCGCCCTCGGGGCCCAAGTCGATGATGTGGTCGGCCACCTTGATCACATCCAGGTTATGCTCGATGACCACCACGGTATT
>CADAHD010000399.1 GCA_902787595.1 uncultured Lachnospiraceae bacterium | reverse complement strand
ACGGTGATAATGGATATGCTGATCGCCAGATATATCACCGAAAGAAAGCTTATGTTTGCAAATCACGAACTGGTGAGTGCAAACGAAAATGTGCAGCGTCTCCAGGAGACGGATGTGCTCACCGGGTTGCGCAACAGCAAGGGCTTTATGAGAGAAGCTCAGGAGATGCTGGATAAATGCATTGCTGCGGGTAAGAGGATATCCAGCGTCTGCATAGATGTGGACCGTCTGGGCAATATAAATGAGATATACGGGCACCTTGAGGGCGATATAGCAATACAGATGCTGGCACAGATAGTGATGGACAGCATTCATAAAGGGACTATAGCAGCACGTTTAGGATCCGATGAGTTCGTGGTCCTTTCCGTCATCGACGACAACGGAGGGAAGCTCGAAGAATTCATGGAGCTTATCAAGAACAGGCTCTTAACATATAACCGTATCTCCGGTAAGGAGTATACGCTTGAGGCAAATATGAGCGCCCTTACCATAACTACGGATGCAAAGACCACCGTCGAGCAGATACTCGAGGAATCCTTTGCAAGAAAACGCATGATGAAGGAAAGCCGCTACAGCCGCAGGGCGAACCCGTCCGGAAACAGTGAAGAGTATGATGAGAAGGAACGCGGGGCTGTGCGCAATGTGATGGACGAAAATGATTTCCGCTATGCATTCCAGCCTATAGTATCCGCAAAGGACGGCTCCATCGTTGCATATGAGGCATTGATGCGTACCGGCCGTGAGAGCAGGATATCGCCGCTCACCGTGCTCAAATATGCCACTATGGATGAGAGGCTCTACGATATCGAGCTCTCTACTTTTACCAATGTGCTGCACGCCATGGCTGAGATGGAAGGCGACCTTAAGGGCAGGAAGATATTTGTTAATTCAATAAGCAGTCATTATCTTAATGATGCGGATTATATGCAGCTGAGGCATAAGTACAGAGACCTTTTTGATAAGCTGGTAGTTGAGATAACGGAAGGTACGGATCTGGCTGACGAGAGCGCGGATATACTGCGCAGCCGCAGCAGTGAGGACGGGTTTGAGGTAGCGGTAGATGATTTCGGAACCGGATATTCCAACATGTCCAACCTGCTCAAGTTCCTGCCCAATTATGTTAAGATAGACCGGAGTCTTATCGAGAACGTACATGAAGATCCGAAGAAACAGCATTTTGTAAAGACCATAATCGAATTCGCGCATGATAACGGCTTTTTATCCCTTGCCGAGGGAGTGGAGACAGGCAGGGAACTGACGGCCGTGATAAGGATGGGTGTAGACCTGATCCAGGGATATTATACCGCAAAGCCTGAGTTTAAGCTGGCAGCGGATATCCCGGAAGATATAAAAGAAGAGATAGTAAAGGCGAATATAGAGGATACGCATGAGCGTGCCAAGAAGGTTTATCTGGCTACCAGGGAAAAGGAACTGTTTTTGATGAACCTTGCCATGGAGAACTATACCGGAGTGATCGTTTCACGGCCGGAGATGGTGATACACGGCAATTCGGATTTTATGGCCGGGATGTCATTTAGCATTAAGGACGGATGCAAGTGCCGGATGCGTATAAGCAATGTGCGCCTGGGCGATATGGGAGAGCATCCCTGCATAGAGATTGGCAAGGGCGCGTCGCTGGAACTTGTGATCGAAGGGAATAACATATTTGAAGGAAACGGTATCCATGTTCCCGAAGATGCTTCTTTAAAGCTGAGCGGTAACGGAAACCTGACGATCTCGCCCGTACAGCCCAGTGCCTATGCGATAGGTTCCGAGTTCGACAGCAACTTCGGACATATAGAATGCGCTCTGGGTGGTACGCTTATGCTTAATGTGGACGGGAACCACTGTGTGGCTATAGGCGGAGGCAGATGCCAGTCAGGTGAAGGCATACGTATATCGCGCGGGACCATTAATATCGTGAATGCAGGTACAGAGTGCGTGGGTATCGGGGCGTTTTCCGGAGAAGTACCCATCTCGATGACCAGCGCAAATATAAGCATGGAGATGAGGACTGCCAAAGGCATAGCTGTAGGTACGATCGAGGGAAGGCAGAATATAGAGATAAGAAATACATCCATTAATATCGACGGATCGGGAAGTATCATGGCGGGGATAGGTTCCTATGCCGAGACCGCAGGCAGTGTGCGTATCGATGATGCCAGCGTGCATATCAAGTTCAACGGTAAGAAGCTTTACCTTCTGGGCGGCGCTGCCGGCAGGCTGTTCCTTGGAGTTTCCAATACCGATCTGGAACTTACAGCCGAAGGGAATGAGGCGGTCTGTATCGGTACGATGGCGGAAGACGGAGAGCTTAAGCTTTTGAATTCACGTCTGAGCATAGCGATGCTCGTGGGAAAGCCGGTACCTGTCGGTATAAATAAAGATATGCTGATGATAGTGGGCGGATCGCACCGTATGAACGTTAACGAAGAGGAGAGCGAGTTTTAAGTCCAGCCTCCGTCAAGGCTTATCACCTGACCGGTGAGATATGCGGGGGCTTTTAAC
>CADAHD010000398.1 GCA_902787595.1 uncultured Lachnospiraceae bacterium | reverse complement strand
TGGTCGGGATAAAAAATACCGGTTCATCGGATACCGAGGAAGTGGTGCAGATCTATATATCAAACCGCGCCGGTGAAAAGACTGCGGAAGCGGAAAAAGAAGGGTATGCGGATGTGTTTGACAAGGATGACCAGCCGCAGTATTCCTTATGTGCATTTAAGCGCGTAAAGATAAAGGCGGGAGAGGCACTAACGCTTACACTGCCTCTTAGTGAGAGCGCTTTCGAAACCGTGCTCGAAGACGGCAGGAGAGTGGTGCTTAAGGGCGGATATACCCTGTATGCAGGGACGCAGCAGCCGGATAAAAGGAGTGAGGCTCTCACCGGAAAGAAATGTCTTGTCAGTGAGGTTGTTCTTTAAGGCATGATAAAGTATCTAAACAGCCTTAAACTGGGTCAGAAGCTGCATCTTTTGTTTTTTGCGTGCGTGCTCATCCCGATGCTTCTTACCGACAGCATAATACTTATGAATGTCCGCGATGCGAACAGGGAAAACATGGCAAGGGATACCGAGAAAACTGCTTATACCACGCAGTACTGCCTTAGCAATTTCCTCGAGTATCCCGTTAATGTGGCAAATAATATTTACAGGAGCAGTGTGCTGGAGAATTTCTTTAACGAGATCTATCCTACCAGCGCGGATTATTACACAGCATTCTACAGACTGCACCGCGATCAGATCTTCGACGATAATCTGGGTATAAGCGGTTCGCGTGTTTACATATATGCCGATAATAAGACTATATTAAACGGCAGCGGGTACTACCGTATGGACAGGGCGAAGGAGAATGAATGGTATCCTGCCTTTGAAGACAGCGGAAAGACCAGCACGCTGTATTTTTATTATGGCAGGAATAACCAGCAGGGCGGTAACAGCTACAAGAGAAAGCTGACACTCATCATGAAGATGGATATGCCTACTTTTTCGGGCTGTGAAAAACTGCTGGCCATAGATCTGGATTATTCCGCTATGGCGGAGGAGCTTATCGCGCTGGATCTTAATTCGGATATATATTTATGCGACGGCGATAAGATACTGCTCTCCAACAAGACGGACTATCATGTACGGGATAATTACGTGACGCTCGAGTTAAAGAGCAGGAATGTATATACCTACCCGATCACCCTCTACGACAGGGAATATAAACTGTACGTGATCCCCAGGCAGCAGAGTTTCTGGCAGTATGTCAGCGGATTGAGCGGAGTGCTGCTCGTATTGGTCCTGGTAAACCTGATAATGCCCCTGCTTATGATGAGACTGATAGAGGGCTCGATCACTTCCCGTATACTTTCGCTTGAACAGTCGTTTGAAAACGTGGAGGATGATGAGCTATCACCTATCGAAAAGGTGGAGGGTAACGATGAGATAACGGCGCTCATCAACAGTTACAACCGTATGGTTGAGCGTATGAACGAGCTGATGCATACGGTGTACAAGGACAGGCTGCAGCAGCAGGAGAATGATATAGCGCGTCAGAACGCGGAGCTTTTGGCGCTTCACAGCCAGATAAACCCGCACTTTCTCTTTAATGCGCTTGAAAGCATACGCATGCACAGCCTGATAAAAAAAGAGAGCGAGACTGCGGAGATGGTCGGAAAGCTGGCCGTGATGGAACGCAGTTACGTAAGCTGGGGTGAAGATCTGATCCCCGTGCAGAGGGAGATGGACTTTGTAAGTGCCTATCTGCTGCTGCAGAAATACCGTTTCGGAGAAAGGCTTAATTACGAACTGGATATCGATGAAGACTGTAAAGAGATCGAGATACCCAAGCTTACGATAGTAACGTTTGTTGAGAATGCATGTCTTCACGGGGTGGAAAGAAAAGCAGCCAACGGCTGGATCTTTGTACGTGCGTATAAGGAGGACGGAAGCCTTAAGCTGGAGATAGAGGATACAGGTGAAGGCGTTAATGAAGAGGTGCAGGATGCGATCAACGAGCAGCTAGAAAACGTGAGCCTGGAAATGATGAAAGGAAAGAAACATGTGGGAATGCTGAATGCCTGCTTAAGGCTTAAGCTGCTGAGCAGGGGCAGGGCTAAATACCGTCTTGAAAGTGAAGAGGGTGTGGGCACGGTATTCCATATTGAGATACCCTTAGAGAAAGAAAAGCGCCGTAAGGCATCCAAAGCTTAAAGGAGCATACCGGAGGAGATAAATGAAGGTTTTATTTGTGGATGATGAGCCGATAATAACCCAGGGACTCAGAGTGCTGATAGACTGGGAAGCAGAAGGCTTTAGCATAGCGGGCAGTGTGCAGAACGGAAATGAGGCACTGGGATTCTTAAAGAAAGAAAATGTGGATCTGGTGCTGACCGATATACGTATGCCGGAATGCTCGGGGCTGGAGCTGCTCGAGAAAGTAAAGGAAGGTAAGATATCGGATGCGTATTTTATCATAATGAGCGGTTATGATGATTTTAATTATGCACAGCAGGCGATGCGTATGGGCTGTCTTGATTATATCTTAAAACCCGTGGACGCCGACGAGCTGTTAAAGGTAGTGAGAAAG
>CADAHD010000397.1 GCA_902787595.1 uncultured Lachnospiraceae bacterium | reverse complement strand
CGGCATGGGCGGAGCACCCGGCATGGGCGGAGCACCCGGAATGGGCGGAACGTTCGGAATGGGTGGAACATTCGGCATGGGCGGAAATCCTTATATGCAGAATAATATGCAGCGTAATGATCAGCCGTATAATCCTTATCTGGATAAGGGACCGGTAAAGACCGATAATCCCTATATGCAGGGAAATCCTTATGCAGGATTTGGCATTAATCAAAATCCTGCGCAGAATAACGCAGCGCCTATGGGGCAGCCGTTTAATATGCAGAGTGCCGGACAGAATGCTGCAATGAACACAGAGCCTGTTTCCATGCAGGCACAGCAGGCTGTTAATTCAGGCGCAGAGCAGGCACAGGATGCCGGCAATATTGCTGCTGAACAGACACAGTCTCTTTGGGGACAGACAGAGTCTCCGGCTGCATCGGCTGAAACATTTGGAGGCACTGTATCATCCACAGCTTCTGCGACGGAAAGCATATCATCCGGAGCTTCTGTGACTGAAAGCAGTTCATCCACAGCTTCTGCGACAGAAAGCAGTTCGTCCGGAGTTTCTATGACGGAAAGCATTTCGTCCGCTCCGGCGCCGATGGGACCTTTAAATGATGACAGGCCTTCACCTTCACCTATGGGTGAATTAAAGACCCAGATGCCCAACACTGCCCCTAACCCTTTCCTTCAGAACCTTGAGAATCTGAAGAATAATACAGATGATACAAACAATACTTGAAAACCAAATATTGCTATGCTATAATTCTGTGAATTTAATTTAAATTTGACAAAAAGGGAGAATGATATATGGCACAGCTTTGGGGCGGAAGATTTACCAAAGAGACAGATCGTGATGTATATCTGTTCAATGCTTCGATCGATTTTGATAAACGCCTGTATATAGAAGACATACAGGGAAGCGTGATCCATGCGGCCATGCTTGCGAAGCAGGGTATCATTACGAAAGAAGAAAACGAAGCGATCCGCAAGGGTCTTGCCGAGATAAAGCAAAAGATAGAAGACGGAAGCCTGCTTATCACAGATGAATATGAGGATATACACAGCTTTGTGGAAGCTACACTTACGGCAATGATCGGTGATGCGGGCAAAAAGCTTCATACCGGAAGAAGCCGCAACGATCAGGTGGCTCTTGACGTAAAGCTTTTTGTAAGAAGCGCGCTCAGGTCGCTTGATGGGGAGCTCGAAGCGTTTCAAAAGATAATACTTCGTGTGATGGAGGAAAATCTTGAGACATATATGCCGGGATTTACCCATCTGCAGAAGGCGCAGCCGGTTACGCTGGCGCACCATTTCGGAGCTTATTTTGAAATGTTAAAACGCGACCGCTCACGTATCAGGGATCTTTATGTAAGAACAGGCAGCTGCCCTCTGGGAGCGGGCGCGCTTGCAGGAACCACATATCCTCTTGACAGAGAGTATACGGCTCAAAACCTTGGTTTTGAAGCGCCTACCATGAATTCAATGGATTCGGTTTCGGACAGGGACCATGTGATAGATCTGCTTAGCGCGTTATCAATGATAATGATGCATCTTTCGCGCTTTTCGGAAGAAGTGATAATCTGGAATTCAAATGAGTACGGCTTTATTGAGATAGATGATGCATTTTCAACAGGTTCATCGATAATGCCACAGAAGAAGAATCCCGATATCGCCGAACTGGTACGTGGTAAAACAGGCCGTGTATACGGGCATCTGATGGCTATGCTGACCACCATGAAAGGCCTTCCTCTTGCATATAATAAAGATATGCAGGAAGATAAGGAAGGAATGTTCGATGCGTATGATACGGTTATGGAATGCCTGAGCATGTTTATGCAGATGGTCGATACCATGAAGTTCAAAAAAGACGTCATGGCAAAGAGCGCAATGAAGGGCTTTACAAATGCTACGGACGCTGCAGATTATCTGGTTAAGCACGGTATTCCGTTCAGGGATGCGCATGGGATAATCGGACAGCTGGTGCTGAAGTGCATCGAAAAGGACAAGAGCATAGAAGAGATGAGCCTCGAAGAATTAAAGGAGATCTCTCCTGTATTCGAAGAAGATATTTATGATGCCGTATCTTTAAAGATCTGTGTTGAGAGGAGACTGACCACCGGCGCCCCCGGGGTGTCGGAGATGAAAAAGATTACGGAAGCATATAAAAAATATCTGGAGACAGAAGCAAAAGCGGCAGAAAAGCTTTATAACAGCCGTGATGCGGAATAAAAAATGATAATCTATAAACCTAACGGGAGGATAATAAAATGAGTAAGTTAAGAGTCGGAATTTTAGGAGCAACCGGAATGGTGGGACAGAGATTTATCTCTATCCTTGATGATCACCCCTGGTTTGAGGTGACCACTGTTGCAGCAAGCCCCAGAAGCGCAGGCAAGACCTATGAGGAAGCAGTGGGCGATCGCTGGAAACTGGAAAAGCCCATGCCTGAGGCTGTTAAGAAACTGGTTGTTATGAATGTTAATGAGGTTGAAAAAGTGGCTGCAGAGGTTGATTTTGTTTTCTCCGCA
>CADAHD010000396.1 GCA_902787595.1 uncultured Lachnospiraceae bacterium | reverse complement strand
TGATCGGTTACAGAAGCGGAGCCACACCCGAGATAGTAAGCGATGGGACTACCGGTATTCTGTATGATGATATACATGGCCTTGCAGAAGCCATGAAAAAAATGATCGAAGATCCCGCTTTAAGAAAGAGTATGGGAGCAGCGGGAAAGGAGCGTGCGCTCAGGAAGTTTACGGCTGAGAATAATCTGTGCGCAGTTACAGAATTGTTTGATGTTATCGAAGGTGAATAAAAGGAAGCATAATAAGCATTATCGGGGAAGAATACAGCTATGAGCATTGAATGGAAGTATAAGCGCATTCAGTGGAAAGTGCAGATGTATCTGCACACACACATGGGGATGCCCATAGAAAAAAAGAAGTATTACGGCAAAGATATACTTGATATAAAAGGTACGGGAGCTTGGCTTAAAGAAGCGCTGACATCTGGAAGGGTATTTACTGCGGCCCGGCTGGGCGGGACAGAGCTGAGGGCGCTGGTATCGGCACAGCCGGAGTTTAAGGATGCTAAGCAGAAGCAGGACCGCTACGGGCTGCTGCAGAGTCTTTCCGGGTTCTTTGGGAGCATGGAGGATTACGACCGTTTCTGCTCTATGATGCTGGATCAGATAAAGGATATAGATCTGATGGGCGTATGGTTCAATCAGATGGAAGATTATATATTAAAGCACTACGGCAGGGATGATCTTAAGTATGGCAAGCTGGAGGGCCTGGAGCCCTGGTATGTTCCGGACGATCCCTGGACTGCCGCTCTAAAAGGTAAACGGGTGGTGGTCATACATCCTTTTGCGGAGAGTATAATAAGTCAGTATCAGCGAAGGGAAAAACTGTTTCCGGGAAGTAATATATTACCGGAGTTTGATCTGCGCGTCGTTAAAGCGGTACAGACGCTGATGGGTGAAAGATCGGAGTTTGACAGCTGGTTTGATGCGCTCGATCATATGTATGAAGAAGCTCTTAAGGAAGATTTTGACGTGGCGCTGATCGCATGCGGGGCATACGGATTACCGCTATCGGCCAAACTTAAGCAGGCTGGAAAGAGCGCGATACATATAGGCGGGTCACTGCAGCTTTTGTTTGGCGTGATGGGTTCGAGATGGAAAGATATGAAAGAGCTTAAGCCCTTTTATAATGATGCCTGGGTATACCCGCTTAAGAGTGAAGGGCTTAAAGCAGGAGTAGAGAATGTCGAAAACGGATGCTATTGGTAAAAAGATAGGCGATGCAGCGTTCTGGGGGGCAATGGCCTGCGAGCTTATTGTCTCGCCGTCGGGTTATCTTTTCGGAGATTATCATGAAAAGCTTATCATCCTGCTTGGCATGTTTTTGTTTTCGCTAAGCCTGTTTTTTGCGATGGATATTAAAAAGGATTGGAAAGCGATCCTCCTGATCTGTGCATTCGGTCTTTTGTGTTTTTATTTCCAGCGCAGGGCTCTGGTACTCAGGATAGGATTGTTTCTTTTATCTGCATCGCGGCGTGACGTTCGCAGTATGATAAAGTTTTTCTTTTACGGAAGCTTTGCCATCATAGCGCTGGGGCTTGTGTTTTCCTTGACCGGTACAGGTAATCCGCTGTATCTGGAAGAACTGTTCAGGCATGAAACTGAAAGACGTTATACTTTCGGCTTTTTCCACCCCAACGGTTTTTCTTTTTTCTGGATAAGACAGTTTATCATGTTTATATATCTTTACAGGGATAAGCTGCCGTTATACGGAATGCTCATAGCCGATGCAGTATGCGCCGCGCCTCTGGTGCTCAGCCGTTCAAAGATAGCGCTGGCAATGTATCTGATGTTTGCTGCTGCGGATCTGATACTGCGTATACCGGCACTCAAAGATAAAGCAGAAGATGTGATATTTTATCCCGGATGCGTTATGTTAAGCGCTGAGCTTTTACTGATATATACATTGGGAATACTGCCATATCCTCAGGTACATATAGGTGATGCGAGAAATTTATGGGACTATATGAATGAAGTGACCAGCGGCCGACTTTGGCATGCCAGGGACCAGTTCCTGCGTCAGCTGCCTGGAGTATTCGGGCTTTCCGAAGTGGAAGACGGAACAGAGATAGGTTTTGTGAATTCCTTATATAATGAGGGGATAGTATTTATCCTGCTGTTTGTGGTCTTATTGTATTTCCTGCTTTATAAGATGCGTAAGGCAAAGGATAAATGCGGGATGCTGCTGGTATTGGGATTTGCATTCTATGCACTGGCAGAAAGCTTCCTTCCGTATATGAACAAGAATATGATCTGGATAGCGGCTGTAGCGTATTTGCCGCTCATTACTGGAAAAGAGACATACATAAAAAAAGATGAAAAAGAGTAAGCCTTCAACAGACAGAGCAGTTAAGGAGCATAATAAGAACTACGTTTATCTTGATGTGATGAGGGTAGTGGCGATCCTTGCCGTGCTTGCGATCCACACTGATGCAGGATCGCTTTATCTTAAGATGCCTCTTGGGAGTATTTCCTATACTGTGTGTATGTTCATATCCATGTTCATATCCTTTTCT
>CADAHD010000395.1 GCA_902787595.1 uncultured Lachnospiraceae bacterium | reverse complement strand
AGGCCCGCTACCGATCCTACTGCTTTCGGATACAGATTCACAGACTGGTATAAGGAAGCGGAATGTACGACCAAATACGATTTCGCAGCGCCTGTGACCGCAAATATAACTATCTATGCAGGCTGGGAAAAGATCGACATGCCGGATAGTGGTATATCGGCACTGGATGACAAGCCTGTTATCGAAGATGATACTTCTGCAATATATCTTGTTAAAGGACAGAAGTTTATTATCGGTGAGGACTGGATAAGCGCTGATAAAAAGGCCTTCAGCATCAGCAAGAAGGGTGTGGCTATGGCAAAGAAAGTGACTGCTACGCCTGTCAAGATCAAGAAAGGCAATAAGGAGATCGAGGTTAATATAATTAAACCTGAGATAACCAAGAGTATGACGCTTGATGCAGAAGCAACCAAACAGATCACCTTAATATATGATGCCGACAATATGCCTGTATATTGGTACAGTGCTAATCCTGATGTGGCAACTGTAGATCAGGAAGGAAATGTTACGGCTGTAGCTAAGGGAAGCGTAAAAATAACAGCATACATTAATGGTTCGGCATATAACTGCACTGTTAAAGTGACCGAAAAGAATGTTGTTCCCAAAGAGCGCACGCTTCATATGGTTGTAGGACAGCCAAAGACAGTTAAGCTCGCCGGTCTGAAGAATTATGAATGGAACAGCAGTGATAATGCTATAGTAAGTGTTAAGAAGAATAAGTTTACGGCAAAAGCTGTAGGAAATACTGAAGTTACAGCAACAGTAGGCGAGGACACTTACACTGTAACGGTTTATGTTGAAGACTTAACGGTGAACGGAGCAGAGGCTGCTAAGGGAAAGAATAAGTATACTCTTGATCTGAATGTGGGAGTTTCGGGAGAGCCTGTAGCAATGCTCAGCTTTGATGATTCCCTGGCACAGCCGGTAGTCTTTAAGAGCAACAAGCCGGACGTAGCATTCGTTGATGAGGACGGATATGTATATACGCGCAATACCGGAAAGGCTAAATTTACAGCCAAGGTAGACGGAAAGACCATTACGATAACGGTAAAGGTAGAATAGGCTTTGATCTGCCTTCATTATAGGGAAAAAGTTAAGGCAGGGCTGTCTGTGAAAGCAGGCAACCCTGCTTTTTGCGTGGCGTGATTTTATATATATAGTTAAAGCCGGGGATTGACAATATCAAAATTACATGATAACATATGAACACATGAACATATATAAAGAATACGGAGGCACGATTATGGCAGACAAAAAGCAGAGTTTAAACATGTATCGGATAATATCTTCGACGTATGATCTTATGGATAAAGTGTTTTTCGGAGAGGGAGATAGTAATCCGCGAAATGTTCTGAGCGATATGATAGCTGATGAAAAATGCAGGGTGCTGGATCTGTGCTGCGGGACAGCGGCCAATGGGCTTAGTGTGGCGGTCAACAGGCCGAAGGCGACCGTGATAGGGCTGGACAGATCTAAACCGATGCTTAGGAAGGCAAGACAGAAGGCGGCTGATCTGCATCTTGATAATATAAAGCTGCTCTGCAGGGATGCGTCGGCAACCGGACTGCCTGATGGATCATTTGATTACATAACCATAGGACTGGTTTTACATGAATGTGATCCGGCTGTATGTGAAGCTATACTGTCGGAAGCTTACCGTTTGTTAAAGAATAATGGCAGGCTGATAATTCTTGACTGGGACAGGCCGTTATCGCTTTGCGAAAAACTGGTATTCTCACCTCTGTATGTGACAGAGAGTATCGGAACACCCAAATATTTCAAGGATTATTTTGATAGTGATAAGGAAGCTTTCTTTGCGGAATACGGTTTTGAAGCAGAGGAAAAAATTTCCTGTAAATATACTTTTGTGATGAAATTGAAGAAAGGTCCGGTAAAGAAAGCAAAGGATCCCTATCTGGCAAGAACGCATATGCTGGATTACGATCATTACATGATACGTAAGCTGATAAGTGAACGCGGATGGAGCAGGCTGAGAGAATTTGAACGGATAAAGGCGATATATGATTATGTCAGGGATGAGATACTTTTCGGTTATAATGTGGATGACAGCATTCAGGCTTCGAGAGTATTGAAGGACGGATACGGACAGTGCAATACCAAAGGGACTCTTTTTATGGCGCTGCTCAGAGCGGTCGGTATCCCCTGCAGGATTCATGGGTTTACGATACGCAAAGAACTCCAGGAAGGAGCTATGACGGGATTTGTTTACCGGCATGCGCCGGAGAACATTTTCCATAGCTGGGTAGAGGTCTTATGTGAGGGGCACTGGTATGAGCTGGAGGCTTTTATCATAGACAGTAAGTATCTTAAGAAGCTTCAGCACATAAACAGGGATTGTAGCGGAGCCTTTTGCGGATTCGGTGTCTGTGTGACTGATCTTCAGCATCCTGTGACAGAATTTAACAGGAATAATACTTATATTCAGAGCGAAGGCATCAACCGGGATTTTGGCATTTATGAATCTCCGGATCAGCTCCTTGCAGAACATCATCAGGA
>CADAHD010000394.1 GCA_902787595.1 uncultured Lachnospiraceae bacterium | reverse complement strand
GCCCTGGACTGCTTGATGCTGTCTATCTCGGAATTATTCTTGTTCGAATATACCTCTATCGCCACGGTGTTCATAATGGTGATGTTCTCAAGATTCGCCACCGCGTGTATATTTTCCTGGCTTATGTTCTCAAGAAAAGAACGCTTGCCGTATACGGTAACATTTACGGTATCACTGTCATTAAGGACCTCATACACCTTCCCCACATCCGTAAGGCTCTCCGTATTCTGCAGTTCCACACGGATACCGCTGTAAGAGATGCTGCCTACGGGGTCAGCATAATTGATCACTATGAGCCAGAGCCCGAATGCCACAAAAAAGGCAAGTATCTTAAGCCCCAGATTATGCGTCAGCTTTTTTATCAGCAATCAGATCTCCTTTCTGCCGCACAAACAGACTCTTTTTCTGCTTCACTGTATCCTCTGCGGGACGGTCGCGCACTATCTCGAGTTTCTCGCGAAGCCCCTCCTGGGTAAGAGCGCTGTAGAGCTCTCCTCCATATGCCACGCTCACCTTGCCGTTCTCCTCTGATACTATCACGGTAAGTGAATCCGTAGCTTCCGATATACCTACGCCTGCGCGGTGCCTGGTCCCCAGGGCCTTGCTGATATTCCTGTTATCCGAAAGAGGAAGTATGCAGGTCGCAGATACTATCCTGTCCCCTCTGAATATCACCGCACCGTCATGTAACGGCGTATTGTGCTCAAATATATTTATGAGCAGCTGGCTTGATACGGCGGCATCAATGGCTATACCGGTCTTTTCGTACTCGGCAAGGGATTCGTTCCTCTCAAGTACCATAAGGGCACCGGTCTTTACCCTGCCCATCGCAAAGCTGGCCTTTACTATCTCGTTGATGGTCTGGTCGGAATAGCGGCCTCCGGCCCTTCCCGAATCGCTGTTCATGAACGAAAACAGGATATTCTTCTGACCAAGCTGTTCCAGCGCACGCCGCAGCTCGGGCTGAAGTACTACCACTATCGCTATCACCATCACGGAAAGACTCTTCTCTGCGATCCAGAGTATAGTAGACATGTTAAAGATCGCCGCCAGCAGCAAAAAGCCCAAAATAACTATAAGCCCCTTTAAAAGGGACCAGGCCTTAGTACCTCTTACCCATACCATTACATGATATATCAAAAACGAGATTATCAGGACCTCGATGATATCGGTGATCCTGATACGCGGCATGTGTATGCTGGCAATATAATCCTGTATGAAAGAAGTAAACGAGCTTATCATGTCGGTGTCTTGTCTTTACCCTCCGGTATTATAATGCGCCTCGTACGGTTTTTATTGCCTGCGGTATTACCGCTTCTTCTGACTCTGTATTCAGGGGCGTCCAGCTGGGCTCCGGCCGGTGTATTTTCCGCTTCTTCGGGGGTATTCGGCGAAGTTTTTTCCCTGCCCTTTATCTTCTTGACTTTCTTTTCCGTAAGTGAAACGGTATTCTTCGGAACCGCCTTCACGTAATAGTAGTATTCATCATCCTCAAACTGCACCCGCTCCGTCCGCGAGTAATCCACATTGAAGATAAAGAATTTCAGTATGATGGCGACCACGAGTGCCAGAATGCTTCCGACGATGAGGCCCACTATGGAGATCCTGGTCTCGAAACGCAGATCGCCTACCAGTATTACCACGATGTCGATGAGCATACCCGTTATCATTGCTATGGTCCAGCAGTGATCCACAGGCAGGCGACGGATAATGAACACCACCAGTATGGTTATGGCAAAAGCCACAACTTCCACCTGCATTTCCCTGTTGCTCATCAGCGCATCTATCAGGACCCTGAGCTTTTCAAGTGCAAATGCCGGATCCTCTTCCTGTGTCATAAGGGCGGAAGAATTACCCGCGATATAATGCAGAAGATGATAAGTGACAACGCCGCAGCCCGTTGATATAACGGAAGTGGGCGAGCCTACAAGTCCTGCGCAGATAGGGATCACATAGGGGATCTTTAAGATAAAGCACAGAGGTGTCATTATCAAAAGGATCGTATCCTTGGGCGAGAACCTGAAATACATGAGGAACATTATCAGGAAAAATACGCCCGTTATCAGTACCGTCTCCAGCGAAAGCGCATAAAGATGCAGAAGTATCACCAATACACTCATCACCAGTATAAAGTTCATCGGGAAGAACGAACACAGTAACGAAAGTATCAACGAGATCGGCAACGAAGTGAGGACAGCTGCAAAATTAATGTTTTTGTTTATCATACGGAAGGAAACAAAAGCCAGTATGAATTTCAACGCCGGATTGCAGAATCCCTCATATCGGCTGTAAAAGCTCTTGATCCTCTCCCTGATCATCAATAAATAAGTCATGATCCACCTTTATTCATCTCGGCGCGTTCGGCCTCTTTGCGGTACATCGAAGCCAGCCGTCGCAGATTATTATTATATACACGCAGGTTCCTTCTGGCCCTGCGGTAACGTACAACATAAACGATATAGGTGATAACGGAATATCCGCCCACCGTGATGAGATAACGTATGAGTATCGCCTTGCCGAAA
>CADAHD010000393.1 GCA_902787595.1 uncultured Lachnospiraceae bacterium | reverse complement strand
TTTCCCGGCACTCCTTTCGATTCAAGGGGAAAGATATATGGTCCTATAGACCTTATCGGCGCTGATAACTGGGTTCCCAATTATGAGGTTTACAAGGGGGGCCTTGAAGATGAGAGGAAGATGTTCTATGTTGCCGTGACACGCGCAAAGAAGTATCTGTTCCTTACATACGGATCAAATTACGGAAGAGTTAATGAAGTACGATCCGTGCTTTTGACGGAGGCAATAGGATCCTCTTATCTTAAGCAATATGACGCCGGTGATGAATATACAGCGCTTCATCTGCCGGAGATAGAGGAAGTTCCCATACCGATAACGCTCAATTTCTCGCTGCTTTCAAATTATTTTGACTGCCCGTACCGTTTTAAACTGTCGAATCTCTATGGTTTTGTACAGCCGTATACCTCGGCGCAGGGATACGGACGTGTCCTGCATGAGATCATGATGCATATCCACAGGGCGTGGATAAACGGAGAAAGACCTGACAGGGCGCAGATAGAAAAGATCGCGGAAGATGCGCTTTATCTGCCTTTTGCAAGTCAGCCGCAGATAGATAATTCGCTTACAGGCGCAAAGGCCTGCGCCCGCGCTTATGTGGAGCAGAATGAGAAGGATGCGGATAAGATCGTGGCATCGGAGATGGACATCAATATTGAAATGGGCGAAGGAGTGAGCGTAAACGGCCGCATCGATCTGGTAAGGAAGATAGATGACAGGGACGGAGCGGAAAAAACGGCTATCGTAGATCTTAAATCCGCAGGCAAGGATGCGGAGCAATGCCTTAATGCGGAACAGTTAAAGATCTATGCCATAGGTTATCAGGAGATGACAGGAGAAGCGGCAGATTATCTGATGATCTACAATCTTGATAAACCGGACGGATCCGGGAATAAGGGCGACAGCGTTAAAGAAAGCGAGCTTGTCGAAACACGCAGACGCGTGCTGGATGCAGCCAGATGCATACGCAGTTCGGAACTGCCCAAAACGAAGAGCGACAAGTGCAGCAGCTGTTATGTAAGAGGCTTGTGCAAGGGGTAAAACCATACGGTATTCCGTAAACGCAGACGGCGGTACCCGGTATCAGGAACGGTATCCGGAACCGCCGTTTTTATATTGAATATTCACTTAAAGTGTGTTATATTTTCCGTATTAGTGCGGCTGAAGCCGTTTTTATATGAGATGAGCGAAGATGTTAAAAAGCGCTTTGTCGCCGAGATGAAAAAGCTGGGGATACTGCTGACAGCGGGAATCCTGTATGCCATATGGTGCAGTCTTACAGGCTTGGGCATTCCATGTGTTTTCAGACTTTTACTTGGGATCAAATGTCCGGGGTGCGGTATGACTCATGCGGCGGTAGCGATGACGCATCTGGATGTGGCAGAGGCATTTCGCTGCAATAAGCTTTCGGTCACGATTGTGCCTTTGCTGGCGGTTATGCTGCTGGTGCAGGAGATCAGGTATATAAGAACGGGAAGCAGAAAAATAAATATTCCGGAAACGGTGGCCCTGACTATAATGCTTGCGCTCACTGTTGCATACGGAATATTGCGCAATCTTCCGGCACAGACGCTGGAAGAACTGATAAGGATCTTTCCGCAGAGTCTGCGGTTGGGTTAATATTTGTAAAGCTAGTGTAACAGGAGGAGAAAAAGATGATCTGTCCCAATTGTGGAAATGAAGGAGGAGAGGGCAAGTTTTGTGTAAGCTGCGGCGCGCCGCTGACCCAGATGGTATCCCGGCCTCAGGAGCAGTTTCAGCAGGACCAGCAGCAGGGATATAACCAGCAGCAGGGGTTCCAGCAGCAGGGCTACGGCCAGCAGAACTATCAGCAGCAGGGTTACGGCCAGCAGGGCTATGGCCAGCAGAACTATCAGCAGCAGGGATATAACCAGCAGGGCTATGGCCAGCAGAATTATCAGCAGCAGGGATATAACCAGCAGGGCTTCGGTCAGCAGGGCTATCAGCAGCCTAATCAGTATCAGACATCCGGTGGTCAGCCCAGCGTATATTTTGACGGAGAAGGCGCGGAGTATTTCCCTATCCTTCTGGTAAACGGATTACTGCTCACGATCACCTGCGGTATAGCTTTTCCCTGGGTGATCTGCAGAAATCTAAAATGGAGAAAATCACATACCATCGTTAACGGTCACAGACTGGCATTTACCGGCACTCCGGGAGATCTTCTCGGAAACTGGATCAAATGGTGGCTGCTTACCGTTGTTACCTGCGGTATCTACAGCTACTGGGTTAACATACGCGTACGTGAATGGGAAATGTCACATACCTGTTTTGAGGATGATTACCATGGCGACGGCATGGAATTCTCTGATTGCTTCTATGATGGTGAAGTAGGTGAAAGACTTGGTCAGGCTCTGGTAGCAGGACTGCTTATCACCTTTACCTGCGGTATCGGTACGCCCTGGGCGCTCGTTAAGCTTCTTAAGTACGATATGGAGCATACGGTTGTACATGGAATGCGCTTCAGCTTTAACGGTACCGGCGCAGGATACTGGGGTGAGAATGC
>CADAHD010000392.1 GCA_902787595.1 uncultured Lachnospiraceae bacterium | reverse complement strand
TTCCTCTTTACGGTACGTAACAGGCCTTCGGCCAGCGCATCCGTGATCTCCATATTCCCGCCGTTGGTAAAATAACGCTCCATCGTATGCATCATTATATCCGTACAACCGCAGGCAGTCTGATAATCCGGAAGAGTCATTGTTAATTCGGGGTTTAATATCGCAAATCTCGGACGGCTGTAGTCACTGCTGTATCCGCGCTTTATGAGTCCTTCTTCTTTCGTTATAACGGAAGAGTCACTCATCTCACTTCCGGTAGCTGCAAGGGTCAGTATAACACCCAGGGGACAGCATCCTTTTGCTTTTCGCTTATAATTATAGAAGTCCCATACATCGCCCTCATTTGCCAGACCGTATCCTATGGCTTTTGCAGAATCGATCGCACTTCCGCCGCCTACCGCAAGTAAAAAATCCACCTTCTCCTTCTTACACAATTCTATTCCTTCGTATACCAGGGAAAGATGAGGATTCGGTACAGCACCTCCTAATGTCACATAACTGATACCGGCTTCATCAAGCTTATCGGTTACTTTCTTTAAAAGTCCGGAACGGATAACGCTTCCTCCACCATAGTGTATCAGTAATTTACTCCCGCCGAATTCTTTTACCAGATCGGCAACCTTTTCTTCCGTATTTTTTCCGAATACAACTTTAGTAGGGGCCAGGTAGTTAAAATCAAACATAACTTTTCTCCTTTGGTTTATATATTATATAAGTTACATTTATGCCACTCTTTCAACCATGTCACTTATCCTGTTTATGATCATCATATCAGAGCCGTGCTGAAATATCTTTCCGCCCTGTCTGCAAGTATTGTTGCAATATTCTTATCGCGGCCGTATTTCTCCGCCATCTGTTTGGCTGCCCACACATTGGCTCCCGAAGAAGTACCGACTAAAAGACCCTGGACTCTTGCAAGTTCACGTGCAGTATTGATCGCATCATCATCGCTTACTTCTACTATATCCGTGATGATGGATGTATCAAGTATATCGGGAATGAATCCGTCGCCTATACCCTGTATCTGATGCAGCCCCGGTTCATCTCCCAAAAGTGCCGAAACATTCTTAGGCTCAACTGCTACGATCTTGCAATCAGGATTGCGTTCCAGTAAATACTGTGCCACACCCTGCAGTGTACCGCCGCTTCCTATACCTGATACATATATATCTATCTTTTCTCCAAGCTGCTCTGTCAGTTCCACAGCCGTTGTCCTGTAATGCATCTGCGGATTTGCCGGATTCTGAAACTGCTGTGGTACAAAGTATTCATCTGATGAAGATGCCAGTTCCATCGCTTTGTCCACAGATCCTCCTATGCTGAGTTTAGGATCCGTAAGCACCAGTTCCGCACCCAGTGCACGTATTATCTTTTTTCTTTCCTCACTCATATTCTCAGGCATGACTATTATAACTTTGTATCCTTTTCTGACTCCGCATAAAGCCAGACCTATACCGGTATTTCCGGATGTAGGTTCTATTATAGTCATGCCGGGTTTTAAACGCCCGTCCTTTTCTGCCTGCTCTATCATATTAAGGGCGATCCTGTCTTTTATGCTTCCTCCGGGATTTAAAAATTCTGCCTTTGCATAGATATGCAGACCCGTAGTCTGCTCCAGACTGATCAGCGGGGTGTTCCCTATCAGATCCAATACGTTAGTGTAGTACATTTAATACCCTCCTTAAATACGATTTATGTTTATTTTGATTGAGTCCAATTTATTGGACACTAAATTTCAGATCATATCCATTCCCGGTCCGCTTTCCAGAGCCGGAAGATATTTATCGGGATCTTTTATCATCTTTGCCATCAGCATAAATGTCCTGAGTGCCAGTGCTTCTTTATCACAGTCCGCATAATTTTTCCCGATATCCTGACGTATCTCATATCTGCGCATATTATAAAAATACAGATCCGTCAGGCCGTAACCTTTACACTTTATATTATCATAGAAAGTATGATTATCCAGATAATACATAAATGCCGCCATAAGTTCATCATTTAAGAGAAATTCTCCCCACAGTTCTTCTAAGAATCCCTCATCCATATAAGCTATCTTTCCCAGCTCACCTAAGCATTCATACGCCTTTATCCGTCTGGAATCCAATATGATCAATTCTCTGTTCCTCCGATCAGGTTTAACCGCGCGCTTATTTTCATTAATCCCGTTTAGCGGATACTATTTTATCCCATGTTCTTTTTTAAGTTTTTTCGTCTTAGCATGCAGGGCAAAGCTTATACAGATCGAAACAAAAGCTATTGCCAGACAGATATAAAGTACCGGTCTTAACAGAGTGGCATAATCATGAGGATCAAATATCTCCTGTTTATATAATTCAAATGAATATGATATCCAGTAGATCGTCGATATAAGTGCGATAAGCCATAATAATATCCGCGCTGCAAACATTACTCTGATCTTTATCATCACTTTTTTTATCATGGCTTTATATACCGGATCTTCTTTTAAGAGAAGATTTTTTAATTCTTCCGTATCATCCGCAAATATCTCCGCACCTGCCTGTGTCAGAT
>CADAHD010000391.1 GCA_902787595.1 uncultured Lachnospiraceae bacterium | reverse complement strand
AAGAGCGACAGGCTCTGCGCCAGCATGAAGGTATACGATCATCTTCGTACCGATCCGCCTTATAAGGTGGGGGATGATGTATCCGGGCTGGTATTTCAGGAGAGTGATAATTACGGTATGTTCGTTGCCGTGGATGATATCTACAGTGCGGCTATTTTAAAGCAGGAATTATACGGTGATATCAAGCCGGGAGACCGCATAAGGGCCAGAGTGAGCCGTGTGCGTGATGACGGCAGGCTTAATTTAAGCATACGCGAGAAGGCACACGTTCAGATCTATCCGGATATGGAGCGTATACTTGAGCTGTTAGATCAGTACGGCGGTGTGCTTCCTTTTACGGAGAAGGCTTCGCCCGAAGTGATAAAGAGAGAGACCGGCATGAGTAAAAATGAGTTTAAGCGTGCGGTAGGTCATCTCTATAAAGAGAGAAAGATAGTCATTGATGACGGAAAGATAAGGAGTGTCACGGATGAACAGTAAAAAGAGCGGTGCCCTGTTTCTGAGTATCGTATGCTGTTTTATTGCTGTGGAGCTGGCCATAAGTTTTACGCCGCTTGGGGATAACCTTAGTGTGATCGCGCTTATGCTGATAAGCGAGCTTTCGTTCATGGTCCCCGTAGCGGTATTTTTTTTCTTAAGCGGCAGCAGTTTGAGGGAGTGTTTCGCGCTGAATAAGGTTAGCGTGTATGTTGCGCTTCTGTGCATACCATATACCTGGATGGTAACGCCGCTTACGGCAGCGCTAAACGTCTCAACCCCGTTCTTTACGCAGAACCGTGCCACGCAGATATTCGACAGCCTTTCCGGGGCGGGATTTTTCCTGGCTGCGCTTTTTGCGGGATGTATAGCGCCCGTCTGCGAGGAACTTACATTCAGAGGGATCATATTTGCAGGCATCAGAAAGAGCGGATCGGCGCTGCAGGCGATATTTGTGAGCGCTCTTCTCTTCGGGCTGTTCCACATGAATTTTAACCAGGCAGTGTATGCCTTTGCGCTGGGGCTTTTCTTTGCGGCGGTAAGGGAAGTGACGGGATCCATCATACCGTCGATAATATGTCATATGACCTTAAACGGCGGAAGCGTGTTCGCGGTGTGGCTGGAACGCGATGTCATAACGGATACGGAGTTTATGGAGGAGGCCGCTGCGCAGGCATTGGAGGCTTCTTCCCTGGCAATGGTCCTTGGCGTGTTCATCATAGCTGCTTTCATCGGAGTGGCTATGGCTCTGTGCATGCTGGCGTATATCGCCAAAAAGCACGGCAGTCTCAGCAGGTTTAAAGCCATAGCAGACGAACGCATAAGCAGCAGGGGCGAGGTGAACAGTGTGCCGCTTATCGCAGGCAGTGTGCTGGCGGTACTTTTTATGATAGTCGTGGCAGTACTTGAAAATATAGAGCGCGCAGGCTGAGAACGGTTCTGATAAGAAAAAAATAAGACAGGAGTGCAGGTCCTGTCTTATCGTGCTTTATCATCATTAGCGGATAAGTCTTATACGCTTACGTCGAAATTACTGCCGACCGCGGGATTAACGGAGCGTTCCATGGCAGCCGCATCCAGCATCTTAACGATACCGTTACCTTCGGTGGTCTGCTGATCAAGGGCTTTGCTGAGCATGATCGTACCTATATCACCCATGGTGCCCTGTTTAACCGATGCTAAAGCAACGCTTGTATTGATACTGCCGATACTCATGTGCATCCCTCCTTTAAATCTGTATATCATATAAATTATCCGATATCAGAGGCGATTTGTCAAGAAATCAGGGCGATTGTAAACTTTTTATGAAAAATGCGAGTATTGCTATGGATTTTTTTGTAGAAATGTTTTAAAATAACTGAGGGGTATAGATAAACTACAAAATTATCTATAGGCGCTATTGTAAAAAATGACTATTACAAGAGGCATGGATGTAACGGGGGGAAGGAGTATCATATGATTTCTAATCAGATTCTGCAGAACACTATCGACGGAATGACTGCTATCACGCATGTGGAATTTACGGTAACGGATACTGAGGGCCGCGCTGTAGTTTCTACTATGCAGGAGAGAAAGAATTTTGAAAAGGCTGTGCTGGACTTTGTACGTTCGGCAGCAGATTCCCAGGAGCAGCAGAACTATCATTTCTTTAAGATCTTTGACGAGCAGCAGCTCGAATATGTATTGATAGTGGGCGGCAGTAACGAAAATGCTTATCTTGTCGGTAAGATGGCGGCTTATCAGCTTCAGAGCCTTCTTGTGGCTTACAAGGAGAGATTTGATAAGGACAACTTTATCAAGAATCTTCTTCTGGACAATATGCTGCTGGTAGATATCTACGGCAGGGCAAAGAAACTGCATATGCCTGTTGACGCAAGACGTATAGTCATGATAGTGGAGACCGCGAGCGGTAAGGACAATAATGCCATCGACCTGGTAAAGGAATGTCTGGCAGCAGGCGGCGGAAAAGAGATAGTTACGGCCGTTGATGAAAAGAATGTCGTTATAGTCAGAGAGCTTGCGGATGATGTGAATGCCAAGGATATCGAGAAGTCC